>JBGXXU010000023.1:0-5458 GCA_041814865.1 Phocaeicola sp.
ACGTTCTTCCAATATCTTCTCTGCAGTAGAGATGATATAACTTTGTAAACGTTCTTCTTTCGTATGGGCGTCATCCGAAACCAAACCTAATTCTTTGATTTTTGCTTGACATTTCGGACATCTCTCCCAACGAACTTTGGGGCACTCGTCACCACCGATATGTATATATTCCGACGGAAAAATATCCATGACTTCATTGAGAACATCGGTAATGAATTCTATCACTTTAGGATTTCCTGCGCATAAGACCTCGTCCGAAACTCCCCATGTAGTACGCAACTCATACGGACCTCCGGTACAACCAAGTTCCGGATAAGAAGCCAAAGCTGATTGCATATGACCGGGAAGGTCTATTTCCGGTATTACCGTAATATAACGTTCAGCAGCATAAGCTACTATTTCCTTTGCCTGCTCTTGTGTAAAGTAACCACCATAAGGCTTTCCATCATATTTACCGGAGCCATAGCTACCTATCAATGTTTCTTTACGTATCGAACCTACTTCTGTCAACTTCGGGTATTTCTTTATTTCAAGTCGCCAACCTTGGTCTTCTGTCAAATGCCAATGGAAACGATTGACATTGTGCAAAGCCAATATGTCTATATATGTTTTGACATCTTCTACACCAAAAAAGTGACGCCCCACGTCAAGGTGCATTCCACGATAAGCAAAACGAGGTTCATCTTTTATCATCGCACCAGCCAAACGGATGCCGGCAGAACGAGTGTCTCCCACTATTTTACGCAAAGTCTGTACACCATAAAAAACACCGGCTTCGGTCTTGCCGGAGATAGTAATACGCTTACTGTCTATTTGAAGTGTATAAGCTTCTTCGTTGCCAAATTCTCCACCAAGCAATAAATTGATAGCACCATTTTGTGCCTTACCGACAACAGGTTTCAACGAAATACCTGTTTGTGTTTTGATATATTCTGCCAGAAATTCAGCATTGCGTTTCATCTTTTCATTGCCTGCGGAATAAACTATTTTCACACCATCTTTCAAAAGAAAGCCTTGTGTTTTCGCAGAAATTTCTATCTGCAAAGGTTTGGGAACAACTTGGTAATCAGAGATAGTAACCGTCTCTTGAGCCATAACACTCAACGTAATACCGAAGAAGCAAGTTCCCAACAAGAATTTACGAATGTTTGTTGTCATAATGCGGGTTTAGTTGATATTCAATAATGATTTGATTTTCCAATAATAACGCTTTGTAATAAGCGATGCGAATATAGCCATTAAAATTATACTGTACAATCATCGGGTTTCCACAAACGACAAAATTCCCCAACCGATTTCGGTTGGGGAATTTTGCTATGTCTGCAACAGACTAATCGACTAATTTCTTGAAGGCACGGAAAATCTTTTCTTTCAACGAGGGGTCGGGTTTGAAGCTCTCGTTTTCTTTCCATTTCTCCATCATTTGCTTTTCTTCTTTGTTCAGTGTTGTGGGGATGTAAACAGATACATTCACCAACAAATCTCCAATACCACGATTGCGTCCATAGCTGTCTATCGTAGGCAAGCCTTTACCACGCAAGCGAAGTACTTTTCCGGGTTGCGTACCCGGTTCTATCTTGATTTTGGCTTTTCCTTCTATCGTAGGGACTTCCACGGAATCGCCCAAAGCGGCTTGCGGAACGCTGAGCAAAAGATTGTATATCAAATTACTCTCGTCGCGTATCAATTCGGGATGCTTTTCTTCTTCCACCAAGACCAGCAAATCTCCCGGCACACCGTTGTGTTTTCCGGCATTTCCTTTCCCGCTCACGGTAAGTTGCATACCTTCGGACAAACCGCCTGGTAGATTTACTTCCACCATCTCTTCGCCGTAAGTAATTCCTTCTCCATGACATTCCTTACATTTATTCTTGATGACTTTTCCTTCTCCGTGACATGTAGGACAAGTTGTTTGCGTCTGCATCATTCCGAAGATGCTTTGCTGCGTTCTCGTCACACTACCCGTACCATGGCATGTTGTACAAGTTTCGATATCCGTATCGTGTTCTGCTCCCTTTCCATGACAATGAGCGCATTCCACGTATTTCTTTACCTTGAATTTCTTGGTTGTTCCTGTGGAAATTTCTTTCAAGTTGAGCTTCACTTTTACACGCAAATCGCTCCCCCGATAACGTGCCGCGCGAGCACGACCACTTCTACCGCCAAAGCCACCAAATCCATGCCCGCCGAAAATATCGCCAAACATGGAGAAAATGTCGTCCATAGACATTCCTTCGCCACCGAAACCACCAAAGCCACCTGCACCTCCGGCACCGCCGAGTCCGGCATGTCCAAACTGGTCGTAGCGTGCACGCTTATCAGGATTGCTCAGTACCTCATAGGCTTCTGCAGCTTCCTTGAATTTCTCTTCGGCTTCCTTGTCACCCGGATTCTTGTCGGGATGATATTCTATGGCTTTTTTTCTATATGCTTTCTTTATCTCGTCGGCACTGGCAGATTTTGCCACCCCCAAGACTTCGTAGTAATCTCTTTTTTCCATATTGTCGTTTTCGTGTTACAAATTACTGTCCGACAACCACTTTGGCATGTCGTATCACCTTTTCGTTGAGTTTGTAACCCGTTTGTATGCAGTCTACCACTTTCCCTTTCTTCGCTTCATCGTCAACGGGTGTCATCACTACCGCTTCATGATAGTCGGTATCGAAAGCTGCATCTTTCGTTTCTATTTTTTCCAAGCCCTCTTGTCCAAGCAACTTGAGGAATTTTTGTTGAATCAAATCCAATCCTTCTGCCACAGCTTTGATGTCCTCTGTATTAGAAGCATTCTGCACGGCGCGTTCCAAGTCATCGAGGACAGGCAAAATCGCGGTGATAGTACGTGTACCGCCATTCATTATCAATTCTGCTTTCTCTTTCAAGGTTCTTCGACGAAAGTTGTCAAACTCTGCAGCCAAACGAAGATACTTGTCATTTTGTTCTTCGAGTTCTTTTTTCAGCAAATCCACTTCGCTCAACTCAGGTGTTTCTTCCTGGCTTTCTTCGGAAGTTACAACAGTTTCTTCTGACAAATCGTCAGTAGCAAGCTCTTTGTTTATCTCCTCTTCGTGTGTCTGTACTTTCTCATCCATTATAATTGCTTTTTTATTATTTCGTATTTTCAATCACACCATACAAAAAACATGCCTTATATTTCAGAAAAGCAAATCATCTCTTTTTTCAAAAATAGAACTGACATCCTGTCGTAAAGCATGACAGAAAAAAACAGTCGCTTCGCAATGATTTTTCTGCACGTGAAATCATCAAAAAATCACTTTTTTGAGGCAAAGAAAACGTCTCTATAATGCCTTCTCGATAGGATTTTGTTGTTAACATTCTTTGACGCTGTTGTCATCGCGATAGCAACATGTTCTCATCGCGATGGCAACATGATGTTATCGACTTGACAACATGTTGTTATCAAATCGGCAATATGTACACAATTTGAAGAGACAAGTTCTTGAGTTGACGAGGTACAGGAGAAATGTTTTTGTAACGGAAGCGACGAGCATTTCTTTGGTACATCATCCCAATTGATATACAAACACGCATCGCCTCCATTTATATCTCTGATGCGGGAAGTGAGTAGTACTCACGAGAAAAAGTTATAGAATTATCGACTCCTTTCTACGCTTTCGCAAATACAAGCCGAAGAGAAAGTACAACACCATCGGTATGATGCCGAAAGTCGGTGAGATAAGCAATGTTTTGTCCGAATATACGCAGACAAAGCCCTCAGAAATCAGCGGATTAAGCACATCCTCTATCGTATGCATCAACACGACAGGCCAAATAGAGCGCGTGAGAAAATACATCTCGACAAACATAACCGTCCAACTTAACATTACGAATAGGCTATAAACAGCTATAAAGGCTCTACCGTATGGAAAAAACATCGCCAAATAACTTTCTTCCAAGAAAACCAAATAATAGGGAAGATGCCACAAAACAGCTACCAATGCTACGAAAAGGTAGATTTTCCATTCGCTCGTCGTAAGCAAAGAAAGTTTTTCGGTCAAATAACCTCGCCAAACAAACTCTTCAAATATATTTTTGATGAACTCCGGTAATAACGCAGCGACAAAAACAGGAGCAAAGACTGCCCAATCAAACTTTTCTACATCTGCCCAACCTATGGCGTCCCCCAAAAGCAAAGTCGAAAAGATAACTACGGGATAAACAAGAACAGAACAAATGTACCACTTGAAGTTGGCGACAAAGCGAGGTTTTAATCGCAAGTCTTGCCAACCATCTCCGGCAAACAGTCTCAAGAATAAAGTCGTGAGCAAAGGCGTTGCTATAAAAATTGCTGCTCCGACAGACTCCATCGAACGTTGATGAGGTATAAAAGAATCTACCCATACTCCTATCCAACCGCAAATCATCGCCACAAAACTGAATATGACGACATTTCTTAAAGTGAGGTTCTGTTTTTTCATCTCCTACTGCTTTTATTATTCCAATATCCGTATGATTTTTTCTTCGTCGTAAACAAGCATTCCGGCTGTGACGAGCGAAGCTATTCCATGCGCCAGCATCCATGCTTTGGCGGCAATCTCCTTTACTCCTGCCACAGTCATTTGATGATATTCCTCACTGTTTTGCATGATTTCCACGATTTGGCTTTCCGGAACAACATCGTTCATTTGTATTTTCATGATGTTGTCCATATAGAATGCTTTGAAGAGAGCCGGTTCAGTGTGTGCCATACGCACATATCCCAACCCCAAATCCAAAAAAGAATTACCTGTCTTTCTATACTCATACATCTTCTCTCGCAAATACCGAAGGGATTTCTGACAAACGTCCTTTTTCAAATCTTCCATATTCTTATATGTCCAATAAATAGGTTGTGTAGAACAACCTATTTTTCGAGCTATACTCCTTGCCGACAAAGCGGAAAAGCCTTCTTCTCTCGCCATCTCAAAAGCAGTTTCTATAATGACTTCCTTGGTTATTGTTATTGATTTCGTCATACCTTTATATTATAACACCTGTTATACAACAAAGATACGCTATTAATCCTTGTCGACAACACATCTATGACAATAAAAAAAGAAAGTACGAGGGATTTATATACCCTCAGGTACATCTGAGAATTACAAGACTTCGAAGAAGATACCTAAAAAGAAGGGCATTTGATTTTTTACAACCGATAAATATCGTGTCTTCCTACACAAAAAAGCAGTTGAGACGGTCTCTTTTTCGCATTTCGAGGTAGTCTATGAAAGTCTTTTCAGACGAAGTAAAAATAGCTCTACGACCCCCTCTCGATGCGATTATATTGTTAACATTCTTTGACGCTGTTGTCATCGTGATAGCAACATGTTCTTATTGCGATGGCAACATGATGCTATCGACTTGACAACATGTTGTTATCAAATTGGTAATATATTATCAGTTTGAAGTTCTAAGTTTTTGAGCCAACGAGATACAAGGAGACTATTCCACCGAAAAAAGG
>JBGXXU010000024.1:0-8972 GCA_041814865.1 Phocaeicola sp.
CTCAAGTCGTCTTCTATACTTTGTTCGTCGCCGATGTCTATAAAGATACTGTCGAACACGCCTGCGCGACTGCTTTCGTTCACAGGAATCAACATCCCCGTTTGTAGCATATATTGCAATAAACCTACTGTTTTCAAGCATACGGATTTTCCGCCTGCATTGGGACCCGAAATAAGTAATATGCGCTGTGTGTCGTGGAGTGTTATATCCAGTGGTACGATGGGACGCCCGTTTCTTTCCAGAGAAATACGTAATAAGGGATGAATGGCGTCTCGCCAGTCTACGACAGGATGCGACTCTAATGTCGGTATGCAGGCTTTCATTTCCAAACCCAGTAAGGCTTTGGCACGAATGAAATCTATTACGGAAAGAAATTCGAAAGACACCAATATCTCTGATACATGAGGGCGAATCAGTGTGCTGCACTCTGTCAGTATTCGAATGATTTCTCTCCGTTCGTCTGCTTCCAGTTCGCGAATACGGTTATTTGCTTCCACTACTTCCGATGGTTCGATGTAGACGGTCTTTCCCGTAGCAGACTCATCGTGAATGATACCGCGTATTTTTCGTTTCATGCCGGGAGCTATCGGTATCACCAGTCTTCCGCCACGCATGGTCGGAGTGGCGTCTTTTTCTACCAAGCCTTCGCTTTGCGCCATCCTTAATATACTGTGAAGACTGCGCGAGATACTGCCGGTGGTACTTGCTAATTCGCGTCGTATCTGTTGCAGAGCAGGGGAGGCTGCATCTTTGATTTTACCGTATTTGTCTACGATGCTGTCTATTTTTGCTATCAGTGTGGGGAAGTATTGTACTTCTGTTGTCAAGGCAAAAAGTTGTGGATAGCGTGGAAGTGCATCTTCGTCTTCGCTGTCGGGCTGAAAAAAGCGTACGATGTCCCGTATTGTCTCGAGAGCACGTTTCAAGTCGAAGAGGTCTTGCTCTTCCATATACAATCCTTCTATACGTACGCGCTTCAGAGCTTCTCGTACATCGTAGAAGTTTTGGCTGGGAAAATCGTCTTCGCCTTGCAGTATTTGTACGAACTCGCCCGTTTGTTGCAATTGCAGGTGTATCTGTTCGTAGTCCGACGAGAAAGTCATGGTTTCCGTGTGTTCTTTCCCCAAAGAACTCAAGCATTTTCCTGCCAAGAGTCTGCGTATTTGGTCGAAGCCTAATTTCTCCTCTAAGTTATGCGGATAAATCATTGTATTGCTGTCTTTTTAGTGTGTGCAAAAGTACGACAAAAGCAAATAGTTAGGATAGGTCTGCTGTTTCTTTGTGGGAAAAGGTGGTGTGTGCTGCATGTTTTTATGAGAAATTAGGTAAAAAGAGGGTGAGTAAATCTTGCTCAAAAAGCGTATGGAAAGGGTACGGAAACAAAAAGAGTATCTTTTGTGTCTTGATAAGGCCAAATAACGTACCTTTGTCGCCAAGTTCTGTTTTATGCCGACGAAAGAAAGCAAGATGATGTTTCGGGTGAGAACTACTGTATAAGGCAGTCCCGAATAGTATTAACCAAAACCAAATTACATGTTCAAAAGTGTAAAGTGTTTTTTTGTTGTATTGATATCAAGCTCCTTATTTTCATTCTCCTTTGGAGATAAAACAAAAAACGAACGACTGAAGATTGGTGAAAAGGCACCTTATCCGGAAGTTCACAACACAAAACAGATAGCAAGTCTCACAAACGAAAAAGGTACCTATACATTGTTGAGTTTTTGGGCAAGCTATGACGCAAAATCGAGAACGCAAAACGCGGTACTGAGTCATGTGGCTTCGGAATTGCCACAACTGAAAATGGTTTCTATCTCTTTCGACCGACATCCTTCCGTTTATGAAACGATAATCAAACAAGATAAGCTGGACAAGCATTTGTGTTATAGAGAAGAGAAAGGCGAACAGTCTGCCGTATATAGAGCTTACGGTCTGGAAGCTGGGTTCTCCAATTATCTCATCGACAGCGAAGGAATAATCATTGCGAAGAACATAAGCACGAAAGATTTGGCACAACTTGTAGAGTAAATTCTTTGCATCGAGAATACAACAAAAAAGCGAGGTTGCTTATCATAGGATAGGCAGCCTCTTTTGTATACATGTGTTTCTTACTTGATACGAATTTATTTCTGTGTCTTCGCCCAAGTGTCTTTGAGTGATACTGTCTTGTTGAAGATAAGTTGTTTCGGCGTGGAATCTTTGTCCACATTGAAATAGCCGATGCGTTGGAATTGCAGGTAATCGTAAGGGCGAGCATTTGCGAGAAATTTTTCCACATAGCATTCTTTGAGTATGTGCAAAGAATCGGGGTTCATCATCTCTTTCATTGCTTCCAGTGATGAGCAGTCTTTTTGTTTGCAGATATCAGCAAGTGCATCTCGCGGATTTTCCATTGTCCACAAGCGGTCGTACATGCGTACTTCGGCAGATAAACAGTGGTCACGACTCAGCCAATGAAGCGTTCCTTTCACCTTTCTGTTTGCGTCGGGCATACCGCTGCGTGTGTTCGGGTCGTATTCGGCAAAAACTTCTACCACATTGCCTGCTTCATCCTTGCTACAACCTGTACATTTGACGATGTAAGCACTTTTCAGACGTACTTCTTGCCCGGGTGTCATGCGGAAGTATTTCTTGGGTGCATCTTCCATAAAGTCATCGCGTTCCATCCAAAGATTGCGACTAAACTCGATGATGTGCGTGCCCGCTGTCGGGTCTTCCGGATTGTTGACTGTTTCGAGTTCTTCTACTTTGTCTTCCGGATAATTGGTAATGGTCAGTTTTACGGGATTTAAGACTGCGGATACACGTGTGGCGCGTGTGTTCAGGTCTTCGCGTACGGCACTTTCGAGCAAAGCGAAGTCATTGAGTGCGTCGTAAGTGGTATATCCGATTTTGTCTATGAAAAGGCGAATGGATTCCGGTGAATAACCGCGACGACGGAAACCGCAAATGGTGGGCATACGCGGGTCGTCCCAACCGTCCACGAGCTTTTCTTTTACGAGTACAAGCAGATTACGCTTGCTCATGAGCGTATAACTAAGGTTGAGCTTGTTGAATTCGTACTGACGAGGACGATTGTCGTCGAGGTCTTTGCCTCCTTTCACCCAATCTACAAACAAATCGTACAAGGGACGGTGAGGTACAAACTCCAACGTGCAAAGAGAGTGTGTCACTCCTTCGAAATAGTCGCTTTGTCCGTGTGCAAAGTCGTACATGGGATAGGCTTTCCATGTCGTACCTGTGCGATGATGCGGTGTTTTCACCACTCGGTAAATGATGGGGTCGCGGAAGTGCATGTTGGGACTTGCCATGTCTATTTTGGCACGCAACACGATTTTTCCTTCTTCTATATCTCCCGTGTTCATGCGTTGGAAGAGTTCCAAGCTTTCTTCTATCGGGCGATTGCGATAAGGGCTTTCCACTCCCGGTTGTGTGGGGGTACCCTTTTGTGCGGCTATTGTTTCGGACGACTGTTCGTCTATGTATGCTTTTCCTTCTTTTATAAGTTGTATGGCAAAGTCCCACAATTGCGGAAAGTAGTCCGATGCGTACACTTCTTTTTCCCACTTATATCCAAGCCATTCGATATCTTCTTTGATGGCTTCCACGTATTCCACGTCTTCTTTCGTGGGGTTTGTGTCGTCAAAACGCAAATAGCATACGCCACCGTACTTTTGTGCGATACCGAAGTCCATACAAATGGCTTTGGCATGCCCTATGTGCAGATAACCGTTGGGCTCAGGCGGGAAACGCGTCTGGATGCGCTTGCCGTTTTTGCCTTCGCGTAAGTCGTTTTCTACTATTTGTTCGATAAAATTCAAGCTTTTCTTTTCTTGAACGTCAGTTGTATTCACTTCTGCCATATTGCGTAACAAATTATTTATCCAACTGCAAAAATAACGAAAGTCTTTTGTTCCCTTGATAGAATATAGCCGAATTTGTATGGTGTCGACGGAAAGCTTGCTTTAATTGGCATGCAGATGTCACCTCATGAATTCATTGGAATTTCTTTTGAAATGGATGGTCGATAATGCCTCTACGATGCCTTCTCGAAGCGATT
Organism: Phocaeicola sp.; assembly: GCA_041814865.1. Classification (GTDB taxonomy): domain Bacteria; phylum Bacteroidota; class Bacteroidia; order Bacteroidales; family Bacteroidaceae; genus Phocaeicola. The sequence goes on from JBGXXU010000024.1 coordinate 4,058, forward strand.
ATGATGTTAACATTCTTTGACGCTGTTGTCATCGCGATAGCAACATGTTCTTATCGCGATAGCAACATGATGCTATCGACTTGACAACATGTTGTTATCAAATCGGCAATATGTTGTCAATTTGGAGTTCTAAGTTTGGGAGTTGACGAGGTACAAGGAAAGAGTATATGTTTATGCAGAAACAGTCTACTCGTTTTACTTATTTTATTTTTTATGATAAGGTGATAAAAAAAGCATGCACTCAATGAATGTTTGAGTACATGCTTTGTAAAAAGGGAAACTCTTGTTAGGATTAAGCCTTTTTCTCCAAGTCGGTAAGGTTTTCCATTTTCTTTGTTTCGAGAAATTCGTAAATACCGCAGAGGTGTTCTCTCACACGTTGATTGCCGAATTCGTAAACCTTTGTGACAAGTCCGTCGAGGAAATCTCGGTCGTGCGATACCACGATGAGTGTGCCATCGAAATCGGCGAGTGCTTGTTTCAGAATATCTTTGGTCTTCATATCCAAGTGGTTGGTCGGTTCGTCGAGAATCAACAAATTGACCGGCTCGAGCAAGAGTTTTATCATGGCAAGTCGTGTGCGCTCTCCCCCCGACAAGACTTTCACTTTCTTCATGGAATCTTCCGGACTGCCAAACATGAATGCACCGAGCAAGTCTCGTATCTTGTTGCGGATTTCTCCTTTTGCCACATCGTCTATTGTTTGAAACACGGTGAGGTTTTCGTCCATCAACGAAGCTTGGTTTTGGGCGAAGTAACCTATTTGTACGTTGTGTCCGAGTGTCAGTGTGCCATCGTGTTCTATTTCTTTCATGATACACTTCACGAGTGTGGATTTGCCCTCGCCGTTTTTGCCTACGAAAGCCACTTTGTCACCGCGTTCTATGGTTAGCGAAGCATTCTTGAATATCGTTTTTCCATCGTATGTTTTGCCCACTCCATCCATTATTACGGGATAAGTTCCGCTACGTGGCGAAGGTGGAAATTTCAGACGGAGTGCCGATGTGTCTTCTTCGTCCACTTGTATCAGTTCGAGTTTTTCCAGCATTTTCACACGACTTTGTACTTGCAGCGTTTTGCTGTAAGTTCCTTTGAAGCGTTCGATGAAATCCTTTGTTTCTTGTATCATCTTTTGCTGCTCTTCGTACTGTTTGAGTTGTTGTTGGCGACGCTCTTGTCGCAAAACAAGATATTGAGAGTAGTTTACTTTGTAATCGTATATGCGTCCCATTGTCACTTCGATGGTACGTGTGGTGATGCTGTCCACGAACTTGCGGTCGTGACTGATAAGAATGACGGCTTTAGCCTGATTGACGATGAACTCTTCGAGCCATTGTATGGATTCGATGTCCAAGTGATTGGTCGGCTCGTCGAGCAGCAATACGTCGGGGTTTTGCAGCAAGAGCTTTGCCAACTCGATACGCATGCGCCAACCACCGCTGAACTCGCTTGTCGGTTTGTCGAAATCTTCTCGACGGAAACCCATACCGAGCAACGCTTTTTCCACATCCTCTTCGAAGTGTGTCATGTCGATGGTATAGAACTTTTCGCTCATCGTCGCCACTTTTTCTATCAGTGCCATGTACTCGTCCGACTCGTAATCGGTACGTGTAGCCAACTCTTGGTTGAGGCTTTCTATCTCTGCTTCCATCTCTTTCAGATGGGCAAAGGCTTGCGATGCTTCTTCGAAGACGGTACGTCCGTCTTCTGTCATTAAGTGTTGGGGGAGATAAGCGCTGGTGCAATCTTTGGGTACAACGACTTTTCCTCGTGTCGGCGGTCTTACACCAGCCAAAATTTTAAGCAAGGTCGATTTTCCTGCACCGTTTTTACCCATGAGTGCAATACGGTCTTTTTCGTTTACTTGAAAACTGATATTGTCGAACAATGTCGTTCCGCCGAACTCTACGGCAATACTCTCTACTGAAATCATATATTATTCTGATACTTATTCTTTTGTTTCGGTCGGCAAAGGTAGTAAATAAGTGAACTGCTTTTTCAGTACGTTGTGGCATGCGCAAAAGAAACTATCGCCCGTCCGGTAATGTAACCAAACGAGCGATAGCCTGAATAAAGTACTTAAATACTCTTGTGTTATGCTTTATTCTTCATGAGGAGCTTTGTCTATCAAGTCCATGAATTGGTCAAGCTTGGGTGTGATGATGATTTGTGTGCGACGGTTACGTTGTTTACCTACTTCCGTATCGTTGGAAGTAATGGGATTGTATTCTCCGCGACCTGCTGCCGTAAGGCGAGACGGGTCTACGCCATATTGATTTTGTAAAGCCTGTACTACGGAAGAAGCACGCAAACAACTCAAGTCCCAATTGTTGCGAATGTTGGTACGAGAGATAGGTACGGGGTCTGTATTTCCTTCCACCAAGACATCGTAATCGCGGTAGTCTTTGATGATTTTCGCGATTTTGCTCAATGTCTGTTGGGCGCGTTCGTTGATTTCGTAGCTTCCCGATTTATACAGCATATTGTCGGCAAGCGAGATATACACCACACCTTTCAATACTTTGATGTCTACTTCCATCAGTTCGCTACGGTCTAACGAACGTGTCAGTTTGTTGGTCAATGCGATGTTGAGCGAATCGGATTTTGTTTTTGCTTCCACCAGCTGTTTGATATAGCGATTGGATGCATTGATTTCGTCGACCAATTTGGAAATGTTGATATTGCCTTGTGAGTTTTGTTGCAAACTTTTATCGAGCGAACCTTGCAAGTTTTCGTAGTCTTTGCGAAGACCTGCATTGCGGTTTTGTTCGTCTTGCAAGCGGTCGTATAGGTTTTTCTTATCGGAATTGCATTCAGCCAGTTGTATGCGTGCTTCTTCGTAAGCCTGTTTCAATGCGTTGTGTTCCGACTGCAATGCGGTGAATTGCTTTGAACTGACACAACCGGTCATTATCATACAGCCGGTGACGAGTGTTGCCACGAGGTAGTTTTTCTTTTTCATATCATGATTGTTTAGTGAGAAGTCAATGCGAGGGTTTCGCAATGCTTTCGGGTTTTACATTATAATTCGAGTTTTTTGCGTATGAAAGCCGTTATAAATTCAGCCGTACCTTCCAAACCGAAGAGAGAAGAGTCTATACATAAATGGTAGGTAGAGGCTTGTCCCCAAGTACGAAAGCTGTAATAATTGTAATAGTTGGAGCGTTCTTTGTCCGATTTGCGAATAAGGTCTTCTGCTTCGGACGCGGTGATATTCATACGTTCCATTAAACGCTGCCTGCGTACTTCGAGCGGAGAAGTTACAAAGATATTGACGCAACGAGGATGATGGCGCAAAACATAGTCGGCACAACGACCTACGAACAGGCAAGACTTTTCTTCTGCCAATTTGTGTATGACATTGCTTTGAACATTAAACAGAGCGTCATTGCTCAGGCACGAGTTGCAGGTATAAGCACTTTCGTTCATGAAAGGAAAACGAGCACCCAATAATCCTCCCAATATGGTAGGAGAGGTGCGTTCGTCTGCTTTTTCAAAAAACTCCTGTCCGAGTCCGCTCTCTTTTGAGGCGAGATAAATCAGCTCCTTGTCGTAAAAGGAAATTCCCAAATCTCGAGCTGCCATTTCTCCGATGGCACGACCGCCACTACCTAATTCGCGTCCCAAATTGACAACATAGAAATTACTCATAACTTCAGTTTGTATTGGTGATGTCCACAAATATAGGCTAAGTTTGAGTAGCTTATGCTGTATTCGTCCTTAATTTTCGTTAGAAGAAGGATGGGCATTTCGATGGAAAGCACGCATTTGCTTGATAAGAAAGATAGCTGCAAGAATGGCTGAAAGCGTATCGGCAAGCGGCATACTAATCCAAATTCCTTTTGCTCCGAAGTAAAAAGGAAGAATGAACAAACACGGTATCAGAATCAACACTTGTCTGCTAAGCGACAGAATGATGGCTTTCTTTGCCATATTGATACATTGAAAGAAATTGGAAGTCACCATTTGAAAGCCGACCAAAGGAAAAGACCATGTTACGATTTTGAGCCCTTCTACCGATAACGAGATTAAACGCTCGTCTGTCGTAAATGCGGATACGACTGTCGGCGCAGCCAATTGTGACAACAAAAAGCCGGAAGTGGTAATTATCGTTGCCACGATGCAGGTATAAAGCATCACCTTGTTCACGCGATGATATTGTCGGGCACCGAAATTATATCCGGCAATAGGCTGCATACCTTGATTGAGCCCCAATACAATCATGATGAATATAAAGACGACTCTGTTGATGATGCCGTAAGCACCTATTGCCAAATCGCCCTCGTAATGTTTCAAACCTTTATTGATGAGAATGACGATGATACACGCTGCCACATTCATGGAGAAAGGAGACAGACCGATGTTCAATATACTGGTGACAATGTAACGCGACAAACGGTATATCCCTTTGCGAAAATAAATGACTTCTTTCCTGTTTGTGAAAAGATGAATCACACCGATTAACGCCACCAATTGCGACAATACCGTTGCTATGGCAGCACCACCTATTCCCCAATCGAAAACATAGATGAAAAGCGGGTCGAGCAACGTATTCAGTACGACGGTAAATATCGTGGTCATCATGGCTCTGCGCGGATGCCCTATGGAGCGCAACAAAGCATTCAGTCCGAAATAGAGATAAGTGATGGTATTGCCGGCTAAAATGATGAGCATATAGTCGCGTGCATACGGTAATGTGTTTTCGCTTGCTCCGAAAAACAATAATATGGGATTGAGAAACAGAAGAGCGACGATACTCAATACGATACCGATGATGATGCTGAGCACTACTACATTGGCCAATATGTGTTGCGAAGTATTGTAATCCCGTTCGCACAGTTTGACAGAAATAAACGTGGCTGCACCTACACCTATCAGCGTACCGAAAGCCGCAGTCAGGTTCATAAGCGGAAAA
>JBGXXU010000025.1:0-14523 GCA_041814865.1 Phocaeicola sp.
AACATGTTGTTATCAAATTGGCAATATGTTGTTATCAAATTGGCAATATGTTGTCAAGTTGAAGTTCTAAGTTTTTGAGTTGATGAGTTACAAGGGGAAGTGTATATTTATGCAGAAACTTTTCATATAAGAAACGAGATTTTGAGTCGACGAGTTACGAGGAGAGTACTCTTTTCTCCTATATATAATAAGGAATAGAGATACACCTCTCCTCACCCTGTCTGTAAGCTATCTTGAAGGCATTTATTGTCAATACTCTTTGCCGCGTCGCACAAGTTGACACGCGTCTCACGTATCAAATCGGTTTGTGCAACACAGTTTTTGCGCAAGCGAAACACAAGAAAAAAGAAAAAAAACAAGCACACCGAAAGTTCGACTTTTCCCGATAAACGCATACCTCATTGCCATCGGGGAAAGGTGCGAAATCGAATATCCGCAAGTATTTTTCCCTGGTTTAAGAAAAGATTTCCACCCGACTTTCGGTATAAAATTATGTGCCAAGAATGTTCTTCTCACGACTTTATCGCAAGAAAAACGAAAGAAAACACAAAAAAAAGATACGAAAATTTGGTTTTTACAATCATAGATTTTAATATTGCAAATGAAACAACCATTTTTTTAGTAAAAAGATATTTAGGAAACATTATCAGGAGAGCATGATTAGACATAAGGGAGTAGCGAACCCTTGCGTACTATTGCAATGATATTTTATTCACTTTAACCATAATACAACGCTAAAAGAGACAAGACCTTATTTTTTACCTTATCCCTAAATGATGGGAAACTCACATTTTTGTATAATCCATTAATCACCAAACAAAATGAAATCACATTTGTATAAAGTCTTATTAGGACTATTTGCTTTTGCTCTGTTCTTGCCCTCGTGTAAAGAAACCAATGAAGTAGAAGAACCTACACTCGACGTATCAGAAACCGCATTGGTAGTAGCAAAAGATGCAGTAGAAAAAGTTGTCACCATTCAAACCAACCAAACCGCTTGGTCTTATTCTTCTCCACAAGAAGGCGACTGGATTACTTTGACACAAGAAGGTAACAGCTTGAGAATTAAAGTTGCAGCCAATGACAAAGGCGTAGAACGTTTCGGCGTGGTATTGGTCAGCGCAGGTGTTCAGAAGAGAATTACTGTAACACAATCTGCCGGCGATGCCGTTCTCACACTCGACACTGAAAAATTGGAACTTTCTGCAAAAGGCGGCACAGAAAAAATCGGTTATACCAGCAATAAAGGTAAAGCTACGGTAGAAATCCCGGCTGACGCAACTTGGATTAAACTGAACAGCCTTACAGACAACAGCCTTTCTTTGGCAATCGAAGCAAACACTACAAAAGACGCACGCAGTGCGAAAGTTGTCCTCACAGCAGGTACCACTTCCAAAGAAATTGAAGTAGCACAAGAAGGTAAATTGTATTTCGTATTACCGATTGTAAACGAACTTCCTTCTCTTGCTAACATGCTTGAGTTCGAAAAAGCACGCGGTAGCCATGTAGTACAAACTCCCGACGGTTTCCTCAATCCTACAGGTTATGTATTCGTGACACAAAGCGAATTTATGCCGGTTATAGAATATAACTACGCATCGACCAGAGCAAAAGCTTATACTGTGGCAGGCGCATTCTGTGAAAAAGGCGAAGAATTGACATCGCCAGAATTCGAAGCATTCATGACAGGAAAAGGCTTCACTAAAAAATCTGCTACAGTTTACAAACTTACTGCAGGTAAATTCGAATACACTGCTACAGTAACAGTAGCAACCGACAAGACCGGAACACTCATAGTAGAGTGCAAGGAATCACAACCGCAATCATTTGCTACTTTCAAAGGCGAAGTACTCAAAGAACAAAGACCTTGGCTTGGTAACTACAAGCTGCAAATACTCCCGAAAAAGAACAACACTGAAGTGGATGCTTGGGAAAAAGAAAAAGGTAGCGAAGTATCAAGAGACTTGTTCGAACAAGAAAGATACGTCCAATATAAAGTGAAAGACAGCGATGAGCAATACCGTGCATACGCATACATCAAAGCCGGCGGTACTGCTAAAATTCCGGCAGACAGCCCATACGTCAATGGTGTAACTGAAGCACAAGCTATCTTCAACGAAACTACTCTCGCTTACTGGATAGACAGTAGCGGTGAACCACAATTGACAAACGAAGTTATAGAATACTTCGAAACCAAATTGGGTGCGAAATTCTACAGAAAGAATGGAGTCGGCAGAAACTACTTCTACAACAAAGAACAAAAAATGGCATACGCCGTTATCTACAGTAAGAACGTTCACGTAGAAGGTGAAACCGTACTCGTAGTTGCAGCATTCTTGATACAACTCGATGACGCGGCAAGTGCATTCCGTCCTGTAAGAAGTGCAGCAGAATACGGTAAAGTACTCAAGGCTCGTCAAGACGTAGACAAACTTTTGGAAAGCGCGAGACTTCGTCATCAATAAGCTTTCAAAAGCTATAAGCACATCATTTATTCATTTTTCAGGCAGAGCATGCAGAGATGCATGCTCTGTTTTTTTATGCCCTAAGAAGCCCCCCCCGTAAAACATCGGAGAGAATACACTCATCTCGTCTTATCGGCACAGAGACAAGTGGACAAAGCTGCTTATCGCAGCCCTTTTATCACTGTCAGAAAGAAGGAATATCTATCAGCAAATCCACAATCAATGGCAAGTGGTCGCTGAAACCACCTTGATACTTCATGCCATGATAGGTTTTGAAAGGTTGTTCGCCGCCGTATTTATCATCCGCAACCAACAAATATGACGGAGCAAAAACAGCGGCTTTATGAAACGCAGTACGCACAGAAGAAGTAGGACACAGCAACCTGCCATTCACCAATACATGGTCTATCATCCCCCACTCGCCTTTATACTTATACGTACCGCCGGACTTATCCGAGAAGAGGTCGTAAAATCCCCTCTCTTCATAAGGAGAAGATGACGAACGACTGGCATTCCAAACTGTGGCAATACTCTTGTTGTCCGAGTAATCGTTGAAATCCCCCATGACAATCACATGCGGAACGCGACGTATCTTCATAATGGAATCCGCCTCCTGACGAACGCGTTGTGCCACTGCCACACGATAATCCTCCGTAGCTTTTGCACCACCGGCACGAGATGGAGCATGCAACACAAACACATCCAACGTATCTCTCGAAACCACTCGTCCCATCACGTGCAAGACATCGCGTGTAGCTTTTCTGCCTGCCATCGCAGGCATACGTATAGAACGAGCAGACAAGAGTCTAAAAGTTTCCGGTTGATAGAGCAAAGCCACATCTATTCCGCGTTTGTCCGGCGAGTCGGTCATAACGTATCTGTATTTCAATTCACGCAATGGAGAATGATGTATCAGTGCCTCTGCACATCGTTCGTTCTCTATCTCGCACAATCCTACCAAATCAGGAACATTCTCGTCTGTAGCCGCCAATATCACTTTGGCTATATTTGTCACTTTCTTATAAAAACGAAAAGAGTTCCACCCTCTGATAGCAAAAGGAAGGAACTCTTTATCTTCTTTGAGAGAATCGTGTTCGCAATCGAACAAATTCTCCACATTATATTGCATGATACGAAACCGTTGCTGTGCAGATACCGTGCTTGTTGTCAAGAGAAGCCAACACCACACCCACCAGCAACGCTTTATCGGCATATCATTACTTCTTGGGAACGTTTTTCAACACATCCAAGAGATGCAACCAGAACTTTTCCACCGTAGGAATCAACATACGCTCGTCGGGAGAGTGAACACCGCGCAATGTAGGACCGAACGAAACCATATCCAAATAAGGATATTTTTCGAGGAAAAGCCCGCATTCCAAACCTGCATGGATAGCCTTCACCTTCGGCTCCACACCGAACAGACGTACATAACTATCTACTGCCGTTTTCAATATATCCGAGTTCGGATTGGGTTTCCATCCCGGATAACCATCGCCCGTAGTCACAGTAGCACCACCCAAGATAAAGGCAGAACGTACCATTTGCGACATATTCTTACGGGAAGAAAGGATGGAGCTTCTTTGACTTGTCACCACCACAATTCCAGCTTCTTTGATTTTCACCGAAGCCAAATTGGAAGAAGTTTCTACCAAACCGGGCATATCCTGACTCATGGCAAGCACACCATTGTGTACGGCATAAATCGCGTGCAAGAAGCGCATCATAGTTTCTTTCTCCATGACAGGAGCCTGTTGTGCTTCTTCCCATACAAGTGTCAAGTTCGGTTCCGATTGTGAATACTCATTTCTGAAATCCGCTTCGAACGCTTTCACATATGCTTCTGCTTGCACCTTGTTTGCTACGGGAACAGCACAAACGGCATGTGCTTCACGAGGTATCGCATTATGCAAGTTACCACCGTCAATATGTGACAAACGAAGGTCGAATTCATTAGCCAAACGCATCAAATAACGGTTGAGCAACTTGTTGGCATTGGCTCTGTCTTTGTTGATATCATCACCGGAGTGACCGCCTGTTAAACCTTTTACCGTCACTTTGAAAAAAGCATAACCCTGAGGAGCCGCTTCGGTCACAAAAGGGAAAGTAGCAGTAGTTCCTGCTCCGCCGGCACAACCGATAAACAATTCTCCTTCGTCTTCAGAATCGAGATTCAATAGAACAGTACCTTCCATAAAGCCGGCTTTTAGTTCGAAGGCACCTGTCAATCCGGTTTCTTCGTCAACCGTGAACAAGCATTCTATGGGTCCGTGTTCTATATCCGAAGCATCCAACACAGCCAATTCTGCTGCCACGCCGATACCGTTGTCCGCTCCCAGCGTAGTACCTTGCGCTTTCAACCACTCGCCATCTACATAAGTACGGATAGGGTCTGTGTCAAAATTGTGTACCGTATCATTGTTTTTTTCGCACACCATATCTACGTGCGACTGCAAAATCACCGTTTTTCTGTCTTCATAGCCCGGTGTAGCAGGCTTTGAAATCAAGATATTGCCAATATGGTCTTCCTTACAGGACAAGCCTCTTTTTTTGGCGAAGTCCACCAAGTATGCTCTGATTTTTTCTTCTTTTTTCGAGGGGCGAGGTATTTGACATATCTCCTCAAAGAAATTGAATACCGCAGCAGGTTGTAATTGTGTCTTTGACATAAGTAATTTATTTAATAATGAGACTGATTTTCTTTTCAAAGAAAGTTAAATGCGAGTTCTTCCTTCTTATTTCACTATTTTTCAACTACAAAAAAGAGGTGAATGCGCACAAAGCACTATCTTTGTAGCACAAATATATGTAGAAATGTTTAAGACCGTACTTGTCGTTATGTTAATAGTTGCTATGGCTTTAGCACTATTGGCGATGCAAATTCTTTTCAAAAAGAATGGAAAGTTTCCCAATACTCATGTAAGCGGTAACCAAGCGATGAGAAAGTATAACGTCGGTTGCATCCAATCGCAAGACAGAGAAGCACGACGCGAAAACAAACATGCAATACCGGAAAGAACAGAATAAAAACCAATAAACGATATCACACTAATATGAAAAGAAACAGAGTATTCCTTCATGGATGCATTGCAACCACACTCGCCTTGAGCTTATTGAATTGTTCGGACAAAAAGACCACGCCTGTCGAAACCGCAACTCCGGCAGCGAAAGAGACTTCTGCAAACGGACTCAAGATAGCTTACATAGAAACAGACTCTTTGCTGACCAAATATCGCTTTTGGAACGATTTGAACGATGCAATGATTCAAAAAGAAGAAAACATTCGTGCCACGTTGAATCAAAAAGGAAAAGAACTGGAAAAAGAAATGATGGAGTTTCAACGCAAATTGGAAAACAATGGTTTCCTAAGCCGTGAACGCGCAGAACAAGAACAAACACGCTTGTTGCAAAAACGTAGTGAATTGGAACAACTCCAAGCAAAGTTAGCGGCAGACCTGCAAAAAGAAAACCAAAAGAACAATCTCATGTTGAGAGATTCCATCAACTCGTTTCTCAAACAATACAATCAAAACAAGAAATACGATTTTATCTTCAGCAATACAGGTTTCGACAATATCTTCATTGCAGACACAGCATTCAACATCACACAAGAAATCGTAGATGGTTTGAACGCGAGATATAATAAAAAGAACAAATAAGCATAAAACGGCAATACACAACATAAAAACCGCCTTGAGAAATCTCAAGGCGGTTTTATTTATATCCATATTCGGCTCAAGGGTAATAACTGTTCCAGCCCACGGCGGTATACCAGGAAAGTTTCTTGTAATAGTTGTTCCAATTGAAACGCTCCGCCATAGGCAGATACATACCAAGTCCCGAGTACTTATTCTCGTCTACGGTGACACCATAAAACTCGGTCTGCGTAAGCACAGATTTTGCCACAACAGTCTTGCGGAGTGCATCGGTGATAGTGGCTGGTATCACGCCATTGTTTGCCACACGAAAGAAATCGGCAACATCGAAGCTGAACAAGTTCCAATCCGTTTCCTCCGAAATCCAATGGTCGGCACCATACTGTTGTATGGCAGTCAAATCTATCGAAGAGAAATCGGGAATTTTTCCCAATTCGCTTTTTACCACCGCAGCAAGTTGGTCCATTGCTTCGGCTTTTACCACGGCACTTGTTCCCCAACCTCCTGCTGTATAATAGGTTTTGAACTCATCGCACACGCGCTGATAGTGAATGTTCTCTTTCAACAATATCGGTATGATTTGTTCGTAAGGATAACCCGCAAGCGGTGTTTCCATCACAGAGAAAATAAAATGTCGGGCAACGTTTCTCAAGTCGTATGCAACCTCCGTTGTTCCCATCATACAGGCATCCAAGAACAAACATTCCAAATTGTTTCTATTGAAGACGGACGACAATACATCCCGAAACTCCGGCAAGTTGATAGAGTATCCATCGTCGTTCCCCATAGAACGAGTGGAAATGGTTTTCTTAGCCTCGAGCCAACCCGTCGCATGCGTACCCATTATCAGAATATAATTTCCGGACACCGAATAAGACTTCAGGTCTGTCATAACGGTTTTCATCACAACAGGGTTCATCGAGTTGTCCGTTCCCGGATATGTTTTTTTCACGACAGCCGTTTGTAAAACGCTTCCCAACGAAACATTTTTGGTAGCAACCTGCTTTCCATTGATATTTCCTCGCCCATCCGATTTGAATTCGTAAATCGTAGGCGCCGCAATCTGTGAGTCATCCTTTTTCGGACGATAGTATACCAAAACTTGCGCCTTTGTATTGCCGGCAGCCAAGCTCTTGTATATACCTACGACATTCTCTTTCAGTGCATCATCCATGCTACCGAAACTGTCATTGCCCACGAGATAACACAAGACGGTGTAAGGTGTATCTACGGGTTCTTTGTCGTCGTCACAACTTACACAAAGGAGCGTTACTATCAGCACGCTCCAAATTTTCAACCATATTTTCATTCTTCTTTTTCTGTCTTTTCAAACTTAAATTCCGCAGGTACTTCGTGCAAAATCAAGACTTTGCTCTTGCGATACTTCCCTTTGATTTTCTTCAGTTTCTTTTCCAAAGAAGACTTTTTTTTGTGATAAAACACCGCAGCCGTTCTTCCCGACAAACCATCTTCCTGCTCAACGAAGCTCTTCAGGCGATTGCTGTACACGGCACGCTCCATCAAAAGTCCCTTGTTATCCAATTGCGCATCCGCCACAAACTGCACATCCGTAACATATACGATGGAATCCGTAAACGAACCTGCCACTCCGAACAGATACACTCCTTTCGCCTCTTTCTTCGATTGAGCAAACGAAATCGCACAAAGAGAAAACGCGAACAACAAAACAATGGCTTTTATATTCTTCATAACTGTCTATTCTATTTACTCGACAAAAGTAACCATTTCCCGCACTCGGGCAGACAGTCGAACGCTTTTTTAATCCTGTTTCTCTGCTAAATCGTACGAGAACAAGCAGAAACAACCGTCCACCGACAAGAAAAAAGCACAATAACAGAGGTCTCTCGCACAATGTCTATCTACACAAAATATGTTTTCACACCATCTTCCCGAGCATAAAAAACCGCATACTACAGTACACGATTTCATCGCTATGCAAAGCTTTTCACCCCCGTCAGGAAGCCATTCTGACAGCGTTTTGTCGTTAACTTTCTTTGACGCTGTTGTTATCGCGATAGCAACATGTTCTCATCGTGATAGCAACATGTTCTTATCGTGATAGCAACATGTTCTTATCGTGATAGCAACATGTTCTTATCGTGATAGCAACATGTTCTTATCGTGATAGCAACATGATGCTATCAAGTTGCGTACAAGAAAAACACAACAAAAGAACTTATATTCGTCATCATTATCGAAAAACCCTCTCCCACATCCAAACGATATATTCAAAACAAAACGAGGGTGCAAGTTCTGTACTTGCACCCTCGCCACAATATCTCGTAAAAACGAATTAACCCAAATAAGACTTCAGCAACTTGCTTCTGTTACTTTGTCTCAATCGTCTGATAGCCTTTTCCTTAATCTGACGAACACGTTCACGTGTCAAACCGAACTTATCACCGATTTCTTCCAATGTCATTTCTTGAGTATTGATACCAAAGAACATTTGGATTATTTCTTTCTCACGTTCCGTCAATGTAGATAATGCTCTGTCTATCTCTTTTGCCAGTGATTCATTTACCAAAGAGCGGTCTGCCATAGGCGAATCATCATTCACCAATACATCCAACAAACTGTTGTCTTCCCCTTCAACAAACGGAGCATCTACCGAGATATGGCGTCCCGAAACCTTCAACGTGTCGGAAATCTTATCAACAGGGATATCAAGTTCTTCTGCCAACTCTTCGGGCGAAGGTTTACGCTCATTCTCCTGCTCGAACTTAGAAAACGCTTTGGTTATTTTATTCAGAGAACCTACTTGGTTGAGCGGCAAACGAACAATGCGCGACTGCTCTGCCAAAGCCTGCAAGATAGATTGTCTAATCCACCAAACAGCATAACTGATAAACTTGAAGCCACGTGTTTCGTCAAATTTTTCTGCTGCTTTAATCAAGCCCAAATTTCCCTCGTTTATCAAGTCGGGCAAGCTCAATCCTTGATTTTGATATTGTTTAGCTACAGAAACAACAAAGCGTAAATTTGCTTTTGTCAATTTATCAAGTGCGCGTCTGTCTCCCTTACGAATACGCTGCGCCAGTTCAACTTCTTCTTCTACCGAAATCAGTTCTTCTCGTCCAATCTCTTGCAAGTACTTATCCAAGGAAGCACTTTCGCGATTGGTGATACTTTTAGTTATCTTTAGTTGTCTCATCCTATCAAAAACAATTACTGAATAATTCTCAAAACTTTATCGCAAGCCAACTTCTTTTTCCCTATAACAGAACGTTCCACGAAAGTAGACCTTAGGGAAATGATTTTGGAAGAAAAGAGAGGACGTAAGAACAAATCTTCAGCCCTCTCCTATTATCAAAACTCTGTTACAGAGTTACGCTTCTGCAGGTGTTTCTGCTTCTTCTACTTGTGCGGGAGCTTCTTCCTCTGTCGCAGTTTCTGTTTGAGATGCCAATTCTGCAGCTTTCTTTTCTGCTACTTTCTTTGCAATCTCTTCGTTTACTTTCTTTTCTGCTTCCAAACGCGCTTTGTTTTCTGCTTGCTTAGCTTCTGCTTCTTTGGCTTTCAATGTAGCCAAACCGTTTTGTTTGTTTGCTTTCCAAGCGTTGAACTTAGCTTCTGCTTGCGCTTCGTCGAATGCACCTTTAGCTACACCACCCAACAAGTGTTTCTTCATGTAAACACCTTCACGAGAAAGAATGTTGCGTACTGTGTCCGTAGGTTGTGCACCGACTTTTACCCAATAGAGGGCACGTTCGAAATTCAAATCTACTGTGGCAGGATTGGTGTTAGGATTGTACGTACCAATTTTCTCAGTAAATTTACCATCACGTGGTGCTCTTGAATCTGCAATAACGATTGAGTAAAAAGCGTAACCTTTACGACCGTTTCTTTGCAATCTGATTTTTGTTGCCATAATTTGTTTTTAAGTTATTGATTTGAATATATACTGATATCTCGTATCAGCGGGTGCAAAGTTAGAACTTTTTCTGTAATAATACAATAGGTATATATGCTTTAGTCGGCAAGAAGCAGAACCTCGCAGTTTCGACATCTTGCCAACTTATTTTTCCAAAAAACTTATTCTGCCACCAATGCTTCACACTCTTTCAACCAAAGACTTGCAGAAGCATCGCTTGGCATTCTCCAGTCACCTCTCGGACTAAGAGAAACTGCCCAAACTTTCGGTCCGTCAGGCAAACAAGAACGTTTGAATTGTTGTGCGAAGAAACGACGGAAGAAGACCAATATCCAATGTTTAATGGTCACAGCATCGTATTTTCCTACAAACGCATTTTTGGCAAGCATAAAGATTTTCTTCGGACGGAAGCCGTAACGAATAAAATAATACAAGAAGAAGTCATGCAAATCATAAGGTCCCACCAAATCTTCGGTTTTCTGCGCAATACCTTCTTGCTCTGCCGGAACCAATTCAGGACTGATGGGGGTACTTACTACATCCAACAAGACTTTCTGCATTTCTCCTTCTGCCGCATAATTTGCGTACCATTCTACGATATGACGTATCATGGTTTTCGGGATACCGGCATTGACACCGTACATTGACATTTGGTCGCCATTGTAAGTTGCCCAGCCTAAAGCCAACTCCGACATATCACCTGTACCAATCACCAAAGCATTGTGCTCGTTGGCATAATCCATCAGAATTTGCGTACGCTCGCGTGCCTGCACATTTTCGTAGGTGATATCTTTGATTTCAGGATTGTGTCCTATGTCTTTGAAGTGTTGCATACAAGCCTCTTTGATACTGATGACTTGAGAATCGATACCCAAATGTTTCATCAAATTCAAAGAGTTCTGATAAGTTCTGTCTGAAGTACCGAATCCGGGCATCGTAATACCGATAATACCGGTACGCGGCAACTTCAGCTTGTCGAAGCAATGGACACAAGCCAATAATGCCAAAGTAGAATCTAAACCTCCCGATACACCCAAAACAACTCTTTCCATTCGCGTATGTTTCAAACGCGTAGCCAAAGCCATCACTTGAATATCCAAGGCATCCTTGCAATTTTGACGCAACAAGTTTTCATCTTTAGGAATGAATGGACTCGGAGTAATGTCGCGCATCAAACCTTTGTGAGGATATTTCTTTTTGAACTCGAATGGTATCGGTTTCATATACTCATTGATGTAGATACGCTGTGCCGATGCGAAAGTAGTGTTTACCTGACGTTCGTTGCGCAAGCGTTCCACATCTATATCCGAAATTATCAATTGTTCGTCTACTTCAAAACGTTTGGAACCTGCCAACAACTCGCCGCTTTCATAAATCAAACCGTGACCGGCAAACACGACATCCGTAGTAGATTCGCCATATCCGCAAGAAGAGAAAACATAACCGGAGATAGACTGCGACGACTGCATGGAGAGCAAGTTGAGCAAATAACGGTGCTTGCCGACATTCTCCGTATCGGCAGAAAGATTGAATACGATATCCGCTCCTTTCAATGCAAGAAGAGAGCCGGGAGGTATTGTTGCCCAAACATCTTCGCAAATCTCTATACCGAAATTGACTTTTTCCGATTGGAATATCAAACGCGGAGAAACAAAAACCGTTTGTCCGAAAAGTTCTATGCTCATATCGAACGGATACTCGAATGCCGAAGCAAACCAGCGTTTTTCCGAGAACTCACGATAATTGGGCAAAAAACATTTCGCCACAACGCCCAATATCTTGCCACTCTGAATTGCCACCGCACAGTTGAGCAAAGAAGAGTTGACTTGCAAGGGAACACCCAAAATAGAAACAATATCCAACTCTTTGGTCGCTTCCAGAATGTGCAACAGTCCTTCTTTTGCTTCTTCTATCAAGAGGTGTTGCATGAACAAGTCACCACAAGTATATCCCGTGATATTCAATTCGGGAAAAACTATGATTTGTACGCTTTTTTCTGCGGCTTCATGTATCATGGCTTCCGCACGAGCAACATTGTACGAACAGTCTGCAACTTTCACACCCGGTACGGCAGCTGCAACTCTTACAAAACCAAATTCCATATTCTATGTATATAAAAAGTAAAAGTATAGTAACACAAACCCGACAACAGTCACAAAGACTGCTATCGGGAATAACTTATTTCACTCCGATTTAGTCGGCAGTGCTCACACCCGCCAATTCCGGGTCTATCATGATACGTCCGCAGTATTCGCACACGATGATTTTCTTTCTCATGCGAATATCCAATTGTTTTTGAGGTGGGATTTTGTTGAAACAACCGCCACAAGCATCGCGTTGCACGTAGGTAATGCCCAAACCATTGCGAGAGTTTTTACGAATACGCTTGAAAGCTTGCAACAAGCGAGGTTCGATGTGTGCTTCGAGTGCTTTTGCTTTGTCTCTGAGCTTTTCTTCTTCCTGTTTGGTCTCCGAAACGATTTCGTCCAACTCGTTTTTCTTCACGGTCAAGTCGCCTTCTCTTTCCGAAAGGTGTTCCGCACTGGCTGTTGCTTCCGCTTCTTTGGTCTTCAAAGCGGCGGTATATTCTTTGATGCGTTTTTCGCACAATTCGATTTCCAGCGTATAGTATTCTATTTCTTTGGTCAAGACATCGAATTCGCGATTGTTGCGTACATTTTCCTGTTGCGATTTATATTTTTCGATTGCCGCTTTTGCATCCACGATTTCGTTTTTCTTGTTGGAAACGGAGACTTTCAAGTTCTCTACTTCCGAGTCGATTTTTTCGATACGTGTTTTCAAACCGGCTACCTCGTCTTCCAAATCTTGTACTTCCAACGGCAGTTCACCGCGCAAAGTTTTGATTTTATCTATTTCAGACAACATCGTCTGCAATGAGAACAGGTTTTTCAGTTTTTCTTCTACCGGCAATTCGCTCGGGTCTTTCTTGGGTTCTTTTGCCATAATGCTACAGATATTTTATCGGATTTGTATTCAATTCTGTTTTTATCACTTTCAGTTGCGGAGCCACTCCTTTTATTATACGACAGAATATATCGGGAGTATACTGTTCGCTTTCATAATGTCCTATATCGGCTATCAACAAACGGTCTTGGTAAAAGAAGTAATCGTGATACTTCACCTCTCCCGTGACATAGACGTCTGCTCCGCTTCTTGCTGCCAACGGCAGGAGAAAACCTCCCGAACCGCCACACAATGCTACACGACGTATCGTTTTTCCTCTCAACGAAGAATGCTTTACGGCACCGACAGCGAAAACCGACTTCAAGTGCAAGAGGAATTCCTGTTCGCTCATCGGTGTGTCCAGTTCTCCTACGACACCCGAACCGATGGAAGTCCATGTGTTTTGCAATTCGTAAAAGTCGTATGCCGGTTCTTCATAAGGATGGACAGCCTTCAAGGCTTGTTCTACCGCCGCTTTCAAATAAGCGGGCAAAATCACCTCCACCTTCACTTCCGGTTCCCGATGTGCTTCGCCTATCGTTCCACAATAAGGGTTGGCTTGTGCCGATGCTCTGAACGTACCGTAGCCCTCCGTATTATAACTGCACTGGTCGTAAGCTCCGATGTGTCCGCATCCGGCGGCAAACAAAGCCTGCCGTACCTCCGACACATGCGAGCAAGGAACAAAAACTGCCAACTTAAACAGCATCTTTTCCTTTGGCTCCAACACGCGTGCCTTTTTCAAACCCAAGCGTTCTGCCATCACGTGACTTACTCCGTACGGCGCGTTGTCTATATTGGTATGCATCGTATAGACAGCGATGTCGTGCTTGATGGCTTTCATGACACAGCGTTCCACATAGTCGCGCCCCGTAAAGGATTTGTACCCCTTAAACATCAAGGGATGATGCGATACCACGAGATTGCACCCTTTCCGTATGGCTTCGTCCATCACGTCTTCGGTTACGTCCAGACACAACAATGCCCCTGTAATTTTTGCGTCTGTCAATCCTACTTGCAAGCCGGCATTGTCGTAGCTTTCTTGCAAAGGCAGAGGCGCAAACATCTCAAGGGCATGAACTACATCCTTAATTTTCATGTTTTGCCAAACATAATTCGGTGCAAAGATACACGATATTTTTCATGCTACAATGCTTGTGCAAAAATTGCGTTGCGCAAAGCGGATTTGATAAGCGACACGCGTATCGACTTGCACGACGCGTCAAAGAAGATTAACGATGATTGCTGTCAGAATATCCTGCTGACGGAGTCAGAAAAGGCGTATCTCTATTCCTTATTATATATAGGAGAAAAGAGTACTCTCCTCGTAACTCGTCAACTCAAAACTTCGTTTCTTATACAAAAAGTTTCTGCATAAATATACACTTCCCCTTATAACTTCGTAAACTCAAAAACTCAGAACTTCAAATTGACTACATGTAGTCAATTTGATAACAACATGTTGTCAAGTCGATAGCATCATGTTGTCATCGCGATAAGAACATGTTGCTATCGCGATGACAACAGCGTCAAAGAATGTTAA
>JBGXXU010000026.1:0-10322 GCA_041814865.1 Phocaeicola sp.
CTTCTCGATGCGATTATGATGTTAACATTCTTTGACGCTGTTGTCATCGCGATAGCAACATGTTCTTATCGCGATAGCAACATGATGCTATCGACTTGACAACATGTTGTTATCAAATCGACAATATATAGTCAAGTTGAAGTTCTAAGTTTGAGAGTTGACAAGGTACGAGAAGAAGTATTTTGCGCAAGCGAAACACCGCCTGCGTATATTCTCTTTTATCGTACGAAAACCTCTATCCTTTTCTATTTTTAGGACCGAAAGTGTAAAGGAAATACAGAAAACGAAGCCCGGTAAGCAGCAATGCCGTTCCCAAACCCGTATAAAAGAAAGCAATAAAGAAAGGAGAAACCCACGAAGCATTGCGCAGCACCACGCCCAAAGCTATCATCCCGGACATGACTGCCCATCCACGCTTGTCGAAAAAGTTCAACGGATGATTGCGATGTGGCATTTCTGCGATGCGCCGGGTATATTTATGATAGAGCGAACGGAAAATCACACCTCCGAAAAGCAAAAAAACAGCGATGGCACACGCAACTTTCCACCACAGAGGAGACATGTCTTCCTGCCACGCAAGCATACCCGTGCGCATCACCTTGTATCCTGCCACACTCCATAGCAAACCGGCTATGAGCAGAAGCATTTCTCGAGAAACCAGCCAACGATTGCCTGCCATCAGAACCACTTGATTTTTCGGAACACCCAAAATGCCACCACCGACAAGAGAATGGAAGCTGCTGTAATGAAAGCAAAAGCAGAAGGCACACCGCCTATGTACACATCGACATTCATACCGTAAAAGCTGGCGATAAGCGTAGGTACCATGAGCACGATGGACACACTCGTCATACGTCGCATGATGGTATTCACATTGTTGGAAATAATAGAGGCAAAGGTATCCATCGTACCCGTCAGGATGTCGCTATAGATATTCACCTGATTGTGCGCCTGCTTGAGTTCTATCAACACATCGTCTATCAAGGCTTTGTTTCGATAATCTTTCTCGGAAAATATCTTTTGCATTTTTCCCATCAGCACTTCGTTGCCGCGAATGGACGTGTTGAAATATACCAAACTCTTTTGCAAATTCATCAGTCGCAACAGGTCTTCGTTTCTGATACTCTCGCGCAAAGCCTTTTCCGCTTCGTCTACCTCAAGGTTTATTTGTTTCAAGTATTTCAGGAACCACACGGCAGACGAATAAGTCAAACGAAGTATCAGTTCGAACTTATTGGGCACTGTGATGTTTTTACGATTGGCATGTTCAATGAAATTGCTCAGCATTTGAGGAGAATGATAACACACCGACACGATGACATCCCCATTCGTAATGATACCGATAGGCACCGTGACATAAGCAACTTTTTGGTCCGGCACATACAGCGGAATACGCAAAATCGTGAGCAGCCATTCTCCTTCCATATCTGTACGTGGTCGCTCATCGTCGTCGGCAATATCTATCAAGAAGTTTTCCGGCACATGAAGCACATTCTCCAAATAATCGAAATCCTTCTCATCAGGCTTTACTATCGACACCCAGCAACCCGGTGTCCATGTCTCTCTTTCATGAAAGCCATTGTTGCTTTCCCAAAACTTTCTCATCTTGTCTCTCCCTTTCGAGTTAAGTACTGCAAGTTCGGCGTAAACCAAAAAAAGTCCTGCTTATCGGTTGTAAGCAGGACTTGAAGCTCTTCAGGCTGGACTTGAACCAGCGACCCTCTGATTAACAGTCAGATGCTCTAACCGACTGAGCTACTGAAGAAGGTATGATTTGGCTTTCGCTCGCTCTTCAGGCTGGACTTGAACCAGCGACCCTCTGATTAACAGTCAGATGCTCTAACCGACTGAGCTACTGAAGAGTGTTTTGCGTTTGAAAAGAGAAGCTCTTCAGGCTGGACTTGAACCAGCGACCCTCTGATTAACAGTCAGATGCTCTAACCGACTGAGCTACTGAAGAAGGTTTTCTTTCAAATGCGATGCAAAGGTAGTAGGATGTTTTGAAATATGCAATATCTTTGTCACAAAAAACAGAGATGGACAACATTATAGGACTGGGAAACGCCCTTGTCGACACACTTGCAGTCATGCCCGACGACACATTACTTGCTCGTTTAGCGTTGCCGAAAGGAAGCATGCAACTCATCGACAGAGAACGGTTTCTCCAACTCCGCAAGATAGCAGCTCCGTTCACCACACACCGCTCTCCCGGCGGTTCCACCGGCAATATGATACGTGCGTTGGCGCACTTGGGAGATACGCCGGGTTTCATCGGAAAGGTGGGACGCGACGAAATGGCTTCGTTTTATCATTCCTCCTTATATAATATAGGTGTACATACACAACTCATCGAATGCGACCTGCCCACAGGCATCGCATCGGCTTTTGTTTCTCGCGATGGTGAGCGGACATTTGCGACCTATTTGGGAGCAAGCGTCACATTGACAGCCGAAGAACTCATTCCCGAAATGTTCGAAGGCTATAAGTATCTCTTCGTCGAAGGTTATCTCGTGCAAAACCACAGCCTCATCGAGTGCGCTATGCGTACAGCCAAACAAACAGGACTGAAAGTGTGTATCGACTTGGCAAGCTATAATATAGTAGAAGAAGACCACGCTTTCTTCCGTCATTTGGTAGAACAGTATGTGGACATTGTCTTTGCCAACGAAAGCGAAGCAAAAGCTTTCACAGGGAAAGAACCGCAAGAAGCACTGGAAGAAATCGGAAAACTCTGCGAAATAGCCATCGTGAAAACCGGCAGAAGCGGTTCGCTTATACGCCACAACAATACAAACACCGTGATTACTCCCGAATTTGTTCCCTCGCACGAAGTGACAGATACCACAGGTGCCGGCGACTATTATGCCGCAGGTTTTCTCTACGGATTAACGCATGGATACGACTTATCCGTCTGCGGACGCATCGGTAGTATTCTTTCGGCGGAAGTGATACGTCATGTAGGAACATCGCTGGACAACCAGCAATGGGAGCGCATCAAATCAATAATCAAAACCGTACTTCCCTCGTAAATACGGTTGTTCAAACTGAAAACAGATATGAAGAAAACAGTACACAAATGTATCCTCGCGACATTGGTGACAGGAATGGCTTTAAGCTTGATGAGCTTTACGCCCGGTGATAACCGTAACTTCAAGATTGCAAAGAACCTTGAGATTTTTACGGCACTGTTCAAAGAACTGGACTTGTTCTACGTAGATACGCTCGATGCAGAAAAGTATATACAACGAGGTATCGACGGTATGCTTTCGTTGGCCGACCCTTATACGGTGTATTTCCCCGAAGACGATGTAAACAGTCTGCGCGAGATGATTACAGGAAAGTACGGTGGTATCGGTGCTGCTATCCGCTGCTTCGACGGACACGACCGTGTCACCATTCTTGAACCGATGGAAGGTTTGCCGGCACAGCTTGCAGGTATCAAAGCCGGAGATATCATCCTCTCCATTGCAGGCAAAGACATGACAAGAGGAAACATGAAGCCGCAAGAGTTTAGCAACAAGGTAAGCGACGCCCTGCGTGGAGAACCGGGTACGACTTTCGTCTTGCGCGTGAAGCGTCCGCAACTGAAAGACAGTATCGTCAAAGAATTCAAGATAACCAGAAAGAACATTCGTCAGAACCCGATACCTTATTATGGTATGCTCAAAGGCGACATTGCTTTTATCTCGTTCATAGAATTTACAGAGAGCAGTGCCAAGGACTTCAAGAAGTGTTTCATCGAGTTGAAGCAAAAAGGAGCCAAAAAACTCATCATCGACTTGAGAGGAAATGGTGGCGGTTCATTGACAGAAGCTGTAGAAATAGCCAATCTCTTTCTTCCCAAAGGACAAGAAATCGTTGCAACAAGAGGTAAACTGAAAGCGACGGACAGAGTGTACAAGACAACCGACGAACCTGTGGACCCGAACATACCTATCTGTGTATTGGTAGATGGAGGTACGGCATCGTCCGGCGAAATTGTCAGCGGTGCGTTGCAAGACCTCGACCGTGCAGTGATAGTGGGAGAACGTACTTACGGTAAAGGACTGGTACAAATGACGAGAGAGTTGCCGTACAACGGTCAGTTGAAAGTCACGACAGGCAAGTATTACATTCCGAGTGGACGCTGCATACAAGCCATCGACTATTCCAAGAAAACCACCGACGGAATATCCGCACGCATTCCCGACAGTCTGACAACAGTATTCCACACTACGGCAGGCAGACCTGTCCGCGATGGCGGAGGTATCCGTCCCGATGTGGAAGTAAAAGGAGAAAGAATACCCAATATCGTGGTTTATCTGGCAAACAGCGAACTCGTGGCAAACTACGTGACACATTACTGCCTGACACATCCCACACCTGCCACCATAGAAGAAATACGCTTGTCGGACGAGGATTACAAAGCGTTCAAACAGTTGGTGGTAGAAAAGAAATTCAATTACGACCGTCAAAGCGTGAAAGTACTGAGCCGTCTGAAAGAGATAGCAGAAATGGAAGGTTATCTGGAAGGCACGAAAGAAGAGTTTGCCTTGCTGGAGAAGAAACTCAGTCACGACTTGGAGAGAGATTTGGACAACTTTGCGAAGCCCATCAAGGAGTTGATAGAAAACGAAATCATCACTCGATACTTCTATCGCAAAGGTGCAGCAATGCGAGGACTCGAAAACAATGCCGAACTGAACAAAGCCATAGAAATACTCAACGACCCGGCGCAATACCACAGCATATTGACAACGGTAAAGAAAGCCGAATAGACTTTTCGACCACACACATAAAAAAGAATCGTCCCACTCTTGACGGAGCGGGACGATTCTTTTTTTATAGCTACGCGATGCGATTACTTTTCGATACCGAGCAATTCCACTTCGAAGATAAGTGTAGAGAACGGTTTGATAGTACCTGCTTGACGTGAACCGTAACCCAATTCTTGCGGAATATAGAGTTTCCACTTAGAACCTACGGGCATTTTAGTCACAGCTTCCGTCCATCCTTTGATAACTTGGTTGGCAGCGAACACGGCAGGTTCGTTACGGTCGTAAGAGCTGTCGAATTGTGTTCCGTCTATCATTGTACCCTTGTAGTGTACTTTAACGCGAGAAGTATCGGCAGGAATTTCGCCCTTGCCTTCCGTAAGGATTTCGTATTGCAAACCGCTGGGCAAAGTCACGATGTTGGCATTGTTCTTGTTTTTAGCGAGGAATTCCACGTTTTCTTTTTTCCAGTCGGCAAATTTCTTGTTCAACGCTTCTTCTTTGATAGCGTCGAGGTTCTTTTGCACATACTCCATAGCTTTTTCCACTGTGAGCGTAGTGTCTTTTGCTTCTACCGCAGCGAGGAAACCTGCAAGGAAGTTGTTTTTGCTGAGTGTTTGTGTAGAATCTTCTTCGAATACCTGATGATTTACACCCTTGAACATATCACCGCTCACTTGCAAACCGATTTGCATACCTGCGAAATAAGCTTTCTTGCTTGCATCCACGTCCTTCATACCTTCTTTGATACCTTTCAGGAATTCTTCCCATTGTGTAGAGTCTACACCGAGGCGTTGGAAAGCATAGTCTTTCAAACCTTGAGAATGTTGCACACCCATCATGTAAGAGAGTGAGTCGATGTTGTTTTTCATGTCGGCTTTAGGACCTTGTGCTGTACACGAAGCCATTCCGACAGCTGCAGCGAATGCAGCCAAAAGCATTGTCTTTTTCATTGTTCTTGTTTTTTATTCAGTTTATAATACTTCCAAAAGTTCTACTTCGAATACGAGTGTGCTGTGTGGAGCGATGAGTTCGCCCGCTCCGCGAGCACCGTAAGCCAAATCCGAGGGAATGAAAAGACGCCATTTGGCTCCCTCCTTCATCAGTTGCAATGCTTCCACCCAGCCGGCTATCACCTGATTTACACCAAACACCGCAGGTTCGCCACGCTTCACCGAGCTGTCGAACACCGTGCCGTCGATGAGTGTTCCCTCGTAATGACAGCGCACACGGTCTGTAGCTTTAGGTTGTTTACCGTTGCCCTCGTTAATGACTTCGTATTGGAGCCCGCTGGGCAAGGTCACGATACCGGCT
Organism: Phocaeicola sp.; assembly: GCA_041814865.1. Classification (GTDB taxonomy): domain Bacteria; phylum Bacteroidota; class Bacteroidia; order Bacteroidales; family Bacteroidaceae; genus Phocaeicola. The sequence goes on from JBGXXU010000026.1 coordinate 6,069, forward strand.
TTTTGTTTGTTGGCTTCGAGGAAGTTTTTGCCCAATTCTATGTTTTCCGCATTGCGTTTTGCTTCCAGTTCCTGAAAGTAAGCGTTCACTATTTCACGGGCTTCCGTGTGCGTAATGTCTGTGGCATTTCCTTCCAACACGTCGCGGATGGCTTTGGCAAAGTCTCCCACGTTGATATTTTTTGCACCCATGGCAAGGAGGTTCTGACCGATACCCAAGCCTATTGCGTAGCTGAATTTATCCATAAAGTTTTCTTATGTTTTTGAAATTTATTGCGTCGCAAAGTTATTTGTTTTCGTACGAAAGCCATACAGATTGTCATGAAAAATGAGATGTATCGAGGTGTATTGTCCTTTTTATTAGCAAAAAAGCCATAGATTATGCCAAAAAAAGTCAGCGCGATGCGGTTCTCTGAGAAAAAGCAACTATCTTTGTTGCAAACATTACAAATAAATAACTGATATACTAACTAAAAATAATGACTAATATGAAGAAATATGTATGTACAGTATGTGATTGGGTTTACGACCCTGCAGTAGGCGACCCTGATAGCGGTATTGCACCGGGAACTGCTTTCGAAGATATTCCGGAAGATTGGGTTTGTCCACTCTGCGGTGTAGGTAAAGAAGACTTCGAATTGGTAGAAGAATAATTTTACACCATCACTCCGAAAATACAATCCCATGTTTCGCTCGGCGAAACATGGGATTGTTCTTTTACGACAAGGCATTGTACCCTGCTGTTTATACACTCCTGTTCTTCGATATTTCGCTTACGCAAAATACTTCTCCTCGTACCTCGTCAACTCTCAAACTTAGAACTTCAAATTATATACATATTGCTGATTTGATAACAACATGTTGTCAAGTCGATAGCATCATGTTGCTATCGCGATAAGAACATGTTGCTATCGCGATGACAACAGCGTCAAAGAATGTTAACAACACAATCGCGTCAGGAAGGCATTGTAACGCGGTTTTTTCTTCATCAAAAAAGCGATTTTCCCACACTTACGCGAGACGGGACAACATGCCGAAACCATCGTTTTACGGCAAAAGCGAACTCCCGTTTCCGGCATAAAAAAGATACAGAAATCATGCCTTTTTCTGCATATTTATGCAAGGGAATGTTCCTCTGCGATACGGTATTTTCCCGTCGGTGTCCATACTACGCGCCGCTTTTCTATTTTGCCGGGTAAACAGCTATATTGTAGCATGTTTTTCCCTCTTTCCTTAAATAAATACAAGGTAAGTGCTTTTTCCCTTGTCACTTTGTAAGTACTCGGATAATAATTCATAATTTTGTAACGGTTATTTAATCACTAATATATAAATACAAAGTAAACATGATTAGTTACAAAGAAATCGGCTTGGTGAACACGCGAGATATGTTTGCACGAGCTATCAAAGGCGGATATGCTATTCCCGCATTCAACTTCAACAACTTGGAACAGTTGCAAGCCATCGTAAAAGCGGCTGTGGAAGCTAAGTCTCCCGTCATCCTCCAAGTATCAAAAGGCGCTCGTAACTACGCAAACCAAACATTGCTCCGCTATATGGCGGAAGGTGCAGTGGCTTATGCCAAAGAATTAGGCTGCGAACACCCCGAAATAGTTCTTCACCTCGACCACGGAGATTCTTTCGAACTCTGCAAGTCGTGTATAGATATGGGATTCTCTTCTGTGATGATAGACGGTTCTCACCTCCCCTACGAAGAAAACGTGGCATTGACCAAACAAGTGGTGGAATATGCACACAAGTTCGACGTGACAGTAGAAGGCGAACTCGGCATCCTCGCAGGTGTGGAAGACGAAGTATCTGCCGAACACCACACATACACGAACCCCGAAGAAGTGATAGACTTCGCCACACGCACAGGTTGCGACTCACTGGCTATCTCCATCGGTACTTCGCACGGTGCATACAAGTTCAAACCCGAACAATGCCACGTAGACCCTGCAACAGGTCGCCTCGTACCTCCTCCCTTGGCGTTCGAAGTATTGGATGCTGTAATGGAAAAACTTCCGGGCTTCCCCATCGTACTGCACGGTTCGTCGTCGGTACCCCAAGAAGAAGTGGAAACCATCAACAAATATGGCGGCAAACTCGAAGCTGCTATCGGTATCCCCGAAGAAGAATTGCGCAAAGCGGCAAAATCTGCTGTTTGCAAAATCAACATCGACTCGGACTCTCGTCTGGCGATGACGGCAGGCATCCGCAAAGTATTCGCAGAAAGCCCGGCAGAATTCGACCCGCGCAAGTATCTGGGTCCCGCACGCGACCGCATGCAAAAACTCTATAAAGAGAAAATCATCAACGTATTGGGCTCGGACAACAAATTGGTACAATGCTGATTTCCCCTGCTTAACTACTTAACTTGATAAACGAAAATCGCTCCTCCGTAAAAAGAGAGAGCGATTTTTTTTCGCGTGCGCCAATCATTCGTCATCTAACTTTCATTCCCCAAAACTTCATCAAGACAAGACCGCCACGTACACACCTTTCTGCGTTTTCTCCCTTTGTCATCCCTAAAAAGAACAAAAAAGCATACACCTGCCTCGCTTTTACGAAGAAGAAAGAGAGAGAAAGTTTCATTTTTAACTCTTTTTCCATACCGTGAAACATCTGTTAGCTTAAATCTTGCTACTTTCGCCTTTTGATTTTTTACAACTTTAAAAACATATGAGAAAAACAATCACTGTATTGCTGAAAAATCCCAGCCAACCGTGTGCTAAATGGTTGCTCGGATTACTGCTATTACTACTTGGCTGGGGAAACGTGCATGCACAAACCGGTCAGAAGAGAACAATTACGGGTTTGGTGACAGACGACTTGAACGAGCCGTTAATCAGTGCCACTGTCAGAATCAAAGGAACAGACCGAGGTACCATCACCGACACCGACGGTAAATTCACCCTGAGCTTAGAAGCCACAGACAAGACGCTCATCATCTCTTACATCGGGATGCAAACGCAGGAAATAGCGTTGAAAGGGCAAATGACGCACTACAACGTGCAACTCCGCCCCGATGCCGAAATGCTGAAAGAAGTTGTCGTGACGGGTTATCAAACCATATCGAAAGAACGCGCCACAGGTTCGTTTGCGGTAGTCACCCCGAAAGCATTGAAAGGTAAACTGCAAACCAACATCGTAGCGCGTCTCGAAGGACAGATAGCCGGTATGGTACAACAAGGCAACAAACTGCTCGTGCGCGGTATCTCCACACTCAAGGGCAACACCAGTCCGCTGATTGTAGTAGACGGCATACCTTTCGAAGGAGAGATAGAATCCATCAACCCCTCGCTCATCGAAAACGTCACCGTACTGAAAGACGCGGCAGCAGCTTCCATCTACGGAGCACGCTCAGCCAACGGCGTGATTGTAATCACGACAAAATCCGGTACACGCGACAACAAAACCACCGTACAGTACGACGGCAGCATACGTTTCCGTCCGCGTCCCGATATGGATTACCTCAACTTGGTCAACTCCGAAGAAATGGTAAAACTCCAGCAAATAGGTTTTGCTCATACAACTCCCAACGTAAACACACGCTTCTCCATGAACCCTGTGTACGAATTGCTGTACAATCACAGCAAGAAGCAAATCACCGATGCCGAATTGGCAGCAGGATTGGCTAAGTACAGCGCATTGGACAATCGTCAACAGTTGAAAGATTTCTATTCACGCACAGGTATTCTCCATCAGCACAATCTCTCCGTATCCGGCGGCAACAACACAAACCGTTACATTGCCAGCGTGGATTATCAGAGCAATCGCGGAAACGAACGTTATGCATCCGACGAAAAAATCGGTTTCAACCTCCGCAACACGTCCAAGTTCTTCGAATGGATGACAGCAGACCTTGCCGTATCCGGTAGTTTCAGCAAATCGGAGTCGGACCTCGGCATCAACAGCTACCGCTCATTCTACGTCGGACAACCTTCTTATTATATGTTGCGCGACACGGATGGCAATCCGCTGAATATCTTACTCAACAAGTCGGAAACAGAATTGGAACGCCTGCGCAGCATCGGCTTGAACGACGAAACCTACAGCCCCATAACCAATCGCGGTAAAGAAATTTCCACTTCCAATACCGACTACTACCGCATACAGTTCGGTTTGGACTTCAAACTGATGGAAGGTTTGAACCTGAATTTGAAATATCAGACAGAACGCACCGCATCGAAAACACGCGACCTCTACGACCGCAGTTCGTACGCAGTACGCAGCATGGTGAACAATGCCGCTC
>JBGXXU010000027.1:0-3954 GCA_041814865.1 Phocaeicola sp.
CCTTCTCGATGCGATTATGATGTTAACATTCTTTGACGCTGTTGTCATCGCGATAGCAACATGTTCTTATCGCGATAGCAACATGATGCTATCAACTTGACAACATGTTGTTATCAAATCGGCAACGTGTTGCCAAATTGAAGCGACGAGTTTGGGAGTTGATAAGATATAAGAGGCAAGGGTATTTTATGCAAGTAAGCTTTGATGTGAAAGCAAACTCACAACATACATCCGAAAACTACAAAAAGGGTATTGCGTTATTCCGAAAGTTTGAGTCCTGTGGTACGGCGGAAACGAAAATAGAACAGTAGACCGGCACACGTCAGTCCGATGGGATACGCCATCCAAATACCGGTGACTCCACCATCGAGCACAAATCCGAAAATATATCCCAACGGCAAAGACACCACAAAATAAGAAACGAAAGCATGCACGATAATCCTGCGAACATCGGCTATTCCACGCAAAGCATTGGCATAAACGATTTGCAAACCGTCGCCCACCTGATAGATGACAAAAGGAATAAGCAGGTGCGACACAAGGAGTATAACATCTGCATCGTCTGTAAACCAAGCACCAATGCGGTGTCGCAATGCAAACAGAGGAATGGATGTCACGACTATCATTGCCAGAATAATGTGAAAACCTGCACTTGCCACCTCGCGTACTTCCCGCACTCGCGAAACTCCGTAATAATTGCTCGTTTGCACGGAAACTGCCGCGCCCATGCCGTAATACATCATAAATGTGACTTGAGAGATGGTAAGCATCACCTGATTGGCAGCAAGTTCGTTCACGCCAATCCAACCTATCATGAGTGTACTCAGATTGAAAGCGGCAGACTCCATTCCCATCTGCAAACCGACCGACCAACCCAAGCGATTGAGACGTACGAAAACGGCTTTGTCGAATACGGATGCGAGAAACGCTTTTCGGTAAGTATCATAACGTCGGGTAAGAAAAACCAAAACACAGACCACACACATCAGGATGCGCGAGCCGAGCGTGGCAACACCTGCACCCAACAACCCCCACTCGGGGAAACCGAATTTGCCGTATATGAGCAGGTAATTGAAAACAATGTTGAAAGCATTTCCCCCTAAGAGTATCCACATGGGCACCTTCGTATCCGTAATACCATCGGCAAACTGTTTGAAGGCATTGAACAAAAGAATGAAAGGGATGGAAGCAAGCAATACGAGAAAATACGGACGTATCAGCGGAAGCAACTCTTCGGGTTGTCCCAGCAAGTGAACATTGAAATATAGCAAGGCATATATAACACACAGCAGCACGGCTACCAGCGTGTTGGCATACAAACTATTGCGCAATGCGCTCCCGATGCGCGTTTTCTCTCCCTGCCCGAACAAGCTGCCGACAACAGGTGTCAAGCCATAAGAAAATCCTGTGGCGAAGATGATACCTATATTGAACATGTTGTTGACGAAGCCTGCCGCAGCCAGTTCGTTCTTGCCGTACCAGCCTATCATGAGCGTATCGGCAAAGCCTAACACAATCATCCCTATCTGTCCGATGACGATAGGGATACCGATACGTAAGAGTGTTTTATAATGTGTTGCGTATTCGAAGTTCATCGTTTGGTTTGTATAGCTGGTCGAATGTATCTGCCGTCTTATCGTGTTGCGTATTCGAAGTTCATCGTTTGGCTTTATAATACAGGATATTGCTGCGCTCGGGTGCGAAAAGCCACTGCGCCACACGGCGAATCTGCGCCGCATCCACACTGCGATAACATTCCACTTCGCGATTGATTTGTGTCGCATCGCCCAATAATTCATGATATGCCAAGTCGGTGGCTACGCTGAGATAATTGATATGTCCGAATATCTGCTGACTTTCGTACTTGTTCTTTACCTTTTCTATTTCGAAATCCGAAACCGGTTCTTCCTGCAAGCGTTGCAATTCTTTCCACACGGCTTCTTCGGCTGTTTCCAAATCGACACCGGAGGACACACGTCCCGTCACATGAAACAAGCCGGCATCAAAACTTCCGTCTATATGCGCATCGATGGAAGCAAACAGTTTCTGCTCGCGCACCAAACGTTGTATCAATCGGGAAGAAGAGCCGTTGGCAAGTATATCGCTCAACATATCGCAGGTATAATAGTCCTCGTCTTTACGATGGCACATCTTGAACGCCATGCAAAGCATATCCACGGGAACATTCCGTTCCACAGTCGAACGTCGTTGCTCCGTCTGTTCGGGTTCCTGAGGCAAATTGCGCTTCGGTACAGAACGACGCTCTATACCACCGAACCATTTCTCTGCAAGACGTTTTGTTTCCTCGAAAGAGATGTGTCCCGTCACTGCAAGCACGGCATTGTTCGGAGCATAAAAGCGATAAAAGAAATCTTTCACGTCTTCGATGGTTGCTTGTTCGATATGTGCCAACTCTTTGCCTATCGTAGGCCAACGATAAGGATGCACTTTGTACGCCAGTTCACGCATCAGATGCCCGACATCGCCGTAAGGCTGATTGAGGTTGCGCTGTCTGAACTCTTCCATCACCACTTGTCGTTGTACTTCCAAGCCTCTTCCCTCGAAGTCGAGCCTCAGCATACGGTCGCTTTCGAGCCAAAAGCCTGTTTCTGCATTCATGTAAGGCAGGGTGAGATAGTAATTCGTCATGTCATTGTTTGTCCATGCGTTGTTTTCTCCCCCTGCCTGTTGTACAGGCACGTCATAATCTGCGATGTTTGCCGAACCGCAGAACATCAAATGCTCGAACAAATGTGCAAAACCGGTATGCTGCTCGTCTTCATCGCGTGCACCCACATCATAAGCGATGTTTATGGCTACCATTTGCGTGGTATGGTCTTCGTGGTGCACGATGCGCAAGCCGTTGCCGAGCATGTGCCTGTTGATATGTATCATTATTCTTTGATGAAAGCTTTCAGTATGCGTACGTTTTTCGTCGGTCTGTCATTGCGTCCGGTTTCCGTTTCGGCTATTTTCAGCGCAACGTCCATACCGCTCACCACTTCGCCAAAGACGGTATAAGCTCCATCGAGATGAGGTGCTCCTCCCACAGTGGTATAAGTCCGGATGCGTTCCGGCGTAAACTTCAAAGCTGGTTTTTCTGCCACCATCTTGCGCGCTTCGGCTTCGATGGAATCTTGCAGTTTCGTCAAACCTGCCTGGTCGCCTTTCTTACGCATGAGGAATGCTTCCTTTCGGTAAGGTTCCATCAAGCGTGCGAAGATGGTATCACGCAGTGCGTCGTTCATCTTGTTTTCGAGGTCGATGAGCTGCTTCTCGGTAAAGACTTTACCCGTCACGATATAAAACTGACAGCTGGAAGACTCACGATTGGGGTTCATGTGGTCGGGCCAACGAGCCGCAGCCAAAGCACCTTGTTTGTTGCAGTATTTGGGATTGATTTCGGCAGGAACATTATAGCCCAAATCTCCTTCGCCCAACGTAGCCGTATCCGATGCGGTTTTGCTGGTAGGGTCGCCCGCCTGTATCATGAAATTCTTGATGACACGGTGGAAGAGTACACTGTCGTACACACCTTCTTTCACGAGTTTCAGGAAATTCTCCTTGTGCAAAGGTGTATCGTCGTAGAGTTTCACCGTGATGTCGCCCTCCGTAGTGCTAATCACTACTTGCGTTTCTTTGATTTCTTCCATGTTCTTTTCCTTTTTGTTGCCGGTGCATGCCACAACGACAGCAGCCAACATCATCGTCATAATAAATAGTTTCTTCATAATGTAAGGGTTTTAGGGATTGTTGCAAAGGTAGAGATATTCTTATATAAATACAAAAAGAGTTCGGCGCGCATCCTCTTGCGTCGAAATCGCAAAAAGGCAGGTTCACGGGACACAAAACCGCTGCATAAATATACACAAAACGCACCTTTTTCTGTATAAATATGCAGAGTCGGGCACACGTCTTGGTGCGAAAATCCGTCGCTGCGCAATGTTTTTACAG
>JBGXXU010000028.1:0-3984 GCA_041814865.1 Phocaeicola sp.
CGGCAGAGCTAAAGAAAGGCATTCAGCTTGTCGATAGTCACGACTTTTCTCTGTATTTTTGTCATCAGTTTACAGACAAACCAAGCGCATGGAAACTTTCTTTTCAAACTTCTCATGGGAACAATACTTCCCTGTATCCAATCCCACTTGGATTTTCATTCTTGTGCTGGGTATTATTCTTTTTGCACCCATCGTCATGGGCAAATTGCGCATCCCTCACATCATTGGAATGATATTGGCAGGTATTGTCATCGGAGAACACGGATTGAACATATTGCAAAGAGATAGCAGTTTTGAACTTTTCGGCAAAGTAGGTTTGTTCTATATCATGTTCCTTGCCGGACTTGAAATGGACTTGAACGACTTCAAGAAAAACAAGGTGAAAGGCTTCGTCTTCGGTATGTGGACATTCGCCATTCCTATGATATTGGGAGTGGCAAGCAGTATGTGGATACTTCACTATTCGCTTGTGACTTCCATCCTTTTGGCAAGTATGTACGCCAGTCATACCTTGATAGCCTATCCTATCGTGAGCCGTTATGGCTTATCGCGCAAACGCAGTGTCAGCATCACTATCAGCGGTACTGCCATCACGGTGTTCCTGGCATTGGCTGTTTTGGCTGTTATCGCAGGCATATATAAAGGAACGGACAACAGCGTTTCTTTCTGGGTTCTGTTGGTTGTGAGAATTATTGCACTATGTGCGCTGATTATATGGCTCATGCCACATCTATGCCGTTGGTTCTTCCGTAAATACGACGATGCCGTGATGCAGTTCATCTTCGTTTTGAGCATGGTCTTTCTCGGTGCCGGACTGATGGAACTCGTAGGCATGGAAGGTATATTGGGAGCTTTCCTTGCAGGATTGGTACTCAATCGCTACGTGCCGCATGTTTCTCCCTTGATGAACCGTATTGAATTTGTCGGCAACGCCTTGTTCATACCTTATTTTCTGATTGGCGTGGGTATGATTATCGATGTACATTCATTGTTCAAATCGGGCGAAGCCCTTAAAGTTGCCATCGTGATGACAGTGGTAGCCACTTTCAGCAAATGGCTTGCCGCTTATCTCACAAAGGTGAACTTCAATATGAGAAGTAGTGAATGCAATCTTATTTTCGGTTTAAGCAACGCACAAGCCGCAGCAACATTGGCAGCCGTACTTATCGGTCACGAAATAGTGATGCCGGACGGTTCTCTTCTTTTGAACGACGATGTCTTGAATGGAACCATTGTCATGATACTCTTCACATGTATCATCAGCTCTTTGGTAACGGAATACGCCGCAAAGAAGATGCTGACCGAAGAACACGAAACAGAAGGATTGGCGCAAACATATCAGCAACAATCGGAACGTATCATGATACCTATTTCCAATCCCGATACGGTGGAAGGATTGGTCAATCTGGCTTTGATGATAAAGAACCCGAAATCCGAAAACAGCGTTGTCGCTGTCAGTGTCATAGACGATGTTACGGATACGGAAGCCAAAGAAAGCAAAGCAAAACGCAATTTGGAGAAAGCTGCAGTTTCCGCCGCAGCTGTCGACCAAAAGCTGAAAACCGTATTGCGTTACGACATCAACAGAGTACAAGGCATCATACACACGGCACTCGAAAACAATATCACCGACGTATTGATAGGTTTGCACCGCAAAAGTTCCATCATGGACAGCTTCTTCGGTAGTATGACAGAGTGTTTATTGGCAGGCACACACAGAGAAGTGATGATAGCCAAACTGGTAATGCCGGCAAACACTTTGCGTCGCATCGTAGTAGCAGTACCGGAACAAGCAGAGTTGGAAGCGGGTTTTCGCAAATGGGTGATACAGCTGTGCAGATTGAGTAGCGTTTTGGCTTGTCGCATCAATTTCAACGCAACTTCCCAGACATTGAAATACATTCGCAAAGTCATAGAAACCGAACAACTCGATGCCAATGCAGAATATCACGTTCTCGAAGAATGGGACGACTTATTGATACTGACCAATCAAGTAGCATTCGACCACTTGTTTGTCGTGATAGCCCCTCGAAAGAACTCTGTCTTCTATCGTCCTTCTTTCGACAAGTTGCCCGCGCTTATCAACAAGTACTTTGCCAACAACAGTCTGTTGATGATTTATCCCGACCAATGGGCGGAAGAAGGAAAAGGCATGTCGTTTGCAGACCCTCGTCCTTACGCCAAAACCAGCATGTATGAGGAAGTAAACAATGCCATCAACAAATGGATAAAAAAGAATGACGAATAATACGATACCTGCTTGGCAGGAAAGAACCGCACTACTGTTCGGAGAAGAAAAAATGGCAAGGCTGAAACAGTCGCACGTACTCGTCGTAGGTTTGGGAGGTGTAGGTGCTTATGCCGCAGAAATGATTTGCCGTGCAGGTGTAGGACGCATGACCATCGTAGACGCAGATACCGTACAGGCAAGCAATATCAACAGACAACTTGTAGCAAACCACGCCGTGATGGGACGCCCCAAAGCGGAACTCCTTGCCGAACGGTTGCGCAACATCAATCCCGAAATAGAACTGAATGCCATATCCGCTTATCTCAAAGACGAAGCCATACCGGACTTGCTGGACAGTGCTTCGTTCGACTTTATAGTGGATGCCATCGATACGCTTTCACCGAAATGTTTTCTCATCATGCTTGCCCAACAACGCAAACTGAAAATCGTCAGCAGTATGGGAGCAGGTGCCAAGCAAGATATCAGCAAGGTACAATTTTCGGACTTATGGGATACATACAACTGCGGTTTGAGCAAAGCCATACGAAAGCGTTTCACCAAACTGAAGTTCCGCAGGAAACTTCCGGTGGTTTTCAGTAGCGAATTGCCCGACGAGAACGCCATATTGCTCATCGAAAACGAACAAAACAAGAAATCCACAGCCGGAACCGTAAGTTACATGCCTGCCGTATTCGGCTGTTATCTGGCAGAATATGTATTAAGACGTTTGTAATATCCAACACAAAATGATACACGTAGAAGGAATCACCAAGAGTTTCGGAGACCTGCAAGTACTGAAAGGAATAGACCTCCACATAGAAAAAGGTGAAATAGTAAGCATCGTAGGACCCAGCGGTGCAGGAAAAACCACGCTGTTGCAAATAATCGGCACGTTGGACAAAGCCGACAGCGGAACGCTCTGCATACACGGAACGTACGTTCACCAACTCAAAGAAAAAGCCTTGTCTGCGTTCAGAAACAAAGAAATAGGTTTCGTCTTTCAATTTCATCAACTCTTACCCGAATTTACAGCACTGGAAAATGTCATGATACCGGCACTCATACAGGGTATTTCTTCTACCGACGCACAGAAACAAGCCGGTGAAATGCTGGAACTCTTAGGACTTTCCAAGCGTGCTTCTCACAAACCGGCAGAACTGTCAGGCGGTGAAAAGCAACGCGTGGCAGTAGCTCGTGCACTCATTAACAGACCTTCGGTAGTATTAGCCGACGAACCGTCGGGTAGTCTCGATTCGCAAAACAAGGAAGAATTGCATCGTTTGTTTTTCGATTTGCGCGAACGCTTGGGACAAACCTTTGTCATCGTAACACACGACGAAGGTTTGGCAGCACAAACAGACCGCACCATACATTTGCTGGACGGACGCGTCTGCAATACGACAAGTTCGGCTTTAACTCTTTAACAATCTTGCTTATGAGCCATATAGAATTGGGCAAATTCAATCGCCTGCGCGTAGTAAAAGAAGTAGACTTCGGTCTATATCTCGATGGATACGAAGACGGTGAAATACTCCTACCCTCACGTTATGTACCCGAAGGCATCGCACCGGACGATTATCTGGATGTTTTCATTTATCTGGACATAGACGAACGGCTTATCGCCACCACGCTTACTCCTTTGGCACAAGTGGGACAATTCGCTTACCTCGAAGTTGCTTGGGTCAATCAATACGGAGCATTTCTGAACTGGGGTTTGATGAAAGACCTCTTCGTGCCTTTCCGAGAGCAAAAGC
>JBGXXU010000029.1:0-28818 GCA_041814865.1 Phocaeicola sp.
GGCTACATGTTGCCAATTTGATAACAACATGTACGCAACTTGATAGCATCATGTTGTCATCGCGATAAGAACATGTTGCTATCGCGATGACAACAGCGTCAAAGAATGTTAACATCATAATCGCGTCGAGAAACCATTGTAGAGGCATTTTCTTTTCATCGAAAACGTGCGTTTTCGGAGCTTTTCCGTATCGAAAAATCATTGCGCAGCCACCGAATTTCGTGCCGAAATACATGCACGGCATCGCATAAATATACAGAAAACGACGCCTGTTCTGTATATTTATACATAGAGACACCTGCCCCGTATGAAAAAGCCAAAAGCGTTGACAAGCCTTTTACGAAATAATCGTACTTTTGGACAAGGAATACAAACAATCCAACGCATGAAATCATTATCCATACTCTGCCTCGTGGCATGCCTGCTTACCGCTTGCCGGCAACCCGACGAACAAGCCGCTCCTCTCCTGCAACGCGCCACGAACAATCATCGGACAGGCAACTTCAGCCTTGCCAAACTGCAAATAGACAGTATCCGAACGCTTTATCCCAAAGCCTTCGAAACACGCAGGAAAGCACTGTCGCTGATGCAAGACATAGAATTGGACGAGCAACGCAGGTCGTTGGTTTATCTGGACAGTCTGGAAGCAATAAAATCCGTACAAGCCGATTCGCTGAAACGACTTTTCGTGTTCGAGAAAGACACCGCTTACCAGGAAACAGGCAATTATTTCTACCCCTCGCAAGTGGCAGAAAGATATATCCAACGCTCCATCCTGCGCGGTCAGGTGAGCGAAGACGGCGAAATGCTCCTCACCTCCGTATATTGCGCCGGCGGGCAACCGCACCATCGCAAAGTACGCGTATCGTGTGGCGATTTCTCGGCAGAAACACCAATGGCGATAGACAGCTATGAGACAACCATAGGCGGACGACACGTAGAATTGGCAGACTACAAAGCTACGAACGACGGAGGCGTTCTCTCGCTCATCACAACGCACGCCGACAGCAACACACCCATACGTCTCACATTCATCGGCGAACGCGAATACTCTATGACACTCGCCTCTTCCAACATCAAAGCCCTCGTGGAACTGAAACGCTTGAGCGGTGTACTCGGCACACTCGCAGACATACGCAAGAACAGACAGGAAGCACAACTGAAGATACGCTTCATAGAACGCAAGAAGCAAGAGACAAAATAAACGCCCACACACCCACACAAAAGAAATACGTCCGTATTAGGAAGATTTGGCAATTCGTCGTACTTTTGCCTCGAAATGCTAATGTGGCACCCATAGTTCAATGGATAGAATATCGGATTCCGGTTCCGACGATTGGGGTTCGACTCCCCATGGGTGTACTTTGCGCCTGTTTATTTCTCTCGCATCATAAACATTTCCGCATCTGCTATTCAAGATGCAAGCATAAAAAAGCCGTGCAAGCAATGTGCTTGCACGGCTTCGATGTGTTAAGACAAAACGTTCGTCGGTGCTTTTGCTTACTCGTATCTGATATCGTTCAGACGATTGAGCCAACCACGACGGAACTTTGCGTTCGCAGGACGCTTGGCAATAATTCTCTCGATGAACAGTACACGCTCTTCTTTGATACGTTCAAAGAGTCTACGCGGTTCTTGTGCGTTGATGGTACCAATGGTCTGATTTCCTACGATACCGTCTGCCGTAATACCGAGTAAGCGTTGTACATGCTTGATACCCCACACGCCGCTCGCCCACAGCCAATCGACACAAATGTTCGCCACAGCCTGCGAATTTATCAAATCCGCCTTGTACCTGTCCCAATACATCTTTTTGAAGATATCCTCCCATTCGTCGTCCGAGAGTCGTTTCAGGTCGATAATAGTAGGCGGTGGCAAGCCTTTTCCTCTGTAATACTGTGTGTACGTTCCGATGGTTACACCGCGATTGGTTGCTCCCCCTGCATCGTCCGGGTCATTGACGTATCCGCCTTCCCATTTCAGGATAAAGGGGATAAGTTGCTTGTGATTTGCCATAATAATTAGGTGTTTTTGTAGTGATTATTCGCAACCTTTGTTCAAAGAGCTGCTTTGTTGTTATCCTTTTGTTATCCTCGATGTAAATATATGCAAATGTTTCTAATTATTACCCTTGTTCTATTTCTTTTTCCATCTGTCCGACAGTTTTTTATACACCCACTCTCCGAAACAACGTCACAAGAATAAAAAAATGCAAAAAAATATACGGAAAACCTTGTTTATTAGCAGATGGAATTGTAATTTTGGGAGTGAAAACTTAGATACTTATCCGTATGGTAAGAAACAGGAAAAAGAAAAACAGCCGAATATACGATACAAGGGCTGAGAAACAGGGTAGACGTGTCTTTTTCGGAGTTTGTATAGCACTTATTTTACTTGCTACACTGATTATTGCAGGTGTCTTCCTCACGAATTTAGGATAGTTTTTTCATAATGATTATAGTTTTGGTGAATGGGTGTGTCAATTTTCATAGGCTGTGACACACCCTTTCTTTTTTTATTGTATGGCTACGGAAACAGAACGCAAATTCTTGGTGCGCAATGACAGTTACAAAACATTGGCATACGACAAAAGCACCGTAAGACAAGGATATATTTACAGCGGAAACGGCAAGACCGTACGCATTCGCATCAGGGACGAAAAAGGCTATATCACCATCAAAGGAACGCCGGCACAAGGTGGGCTGACACGCTACGAATGGGAAAAAGAAATCCCATTGCACGAAGCAGAAGAGTTGATGCTCCTCTGCGAAAGCGGACGCGTGGAGAAGACGCGCTATCTTGTAGCCAATGGCGACACGACGGTAGAAGTAGACGAGTTTTTCGGTGAAAACGAGGGCTTGGTCATCGCCGAGATTGAATTGCCGTCGGAAGATGCACCTTATCACAAGCCCGACTTTTTGGGAGAAGAAGTAACGGGCATCGTACGCTATTACAATGCTTATTTATCGCGTCGCCCCTACCGTACTTGGGACGAAAAAGAGCGATAGTACCGTATGTGGCGACGTTTTTTCTATTACACAAGGGCGGAGCAACGCGCCATATATCTGCTCGGCAGTCTCTTGCTTGTGCTCATCATCGTCTTTTTCTGCCTGCCTCGCCGACAGTCCGTAGCGACACTTACAGCACGAGACAGTCTTTTGCTCGACAGTTTTCTCGCAGGTATCGACTATCGTCCGCCTGTGCACGAAGTTTATGGTACGCCAAAAGCCTCCGCTACTTCCGTTCCTTTTCTTTTCGACCCCAATCGGGCAGATAGCGCGACACTTCAACGTTTGGGACTTCCCCCTTTCATGATACGCAACATTCTGAAGTATCGCAGCAAAGGCGGTCGCTTTCGTAGCCCCGAAGCCTTCGCTCGTGTTTACGGTTTGCGCGAAGAAGATTTCCGACGGCTTTTGCCTTATATTTCCATAGATACTCTGGCGCTGCGCAATGAACGAACAACGACACTCGCACACCGCACGGACAGTACACGCGCATTCAAGTATCCCGAAGGCACGCAGATAGACCTCAACAACGCAGATACTACCGAACTGAAACGTATTCCGGGCATAGGAAGCGGTATCGCCCGACAAATCGTAGCTTACAGACAACGCTTGGGTGGTTTCGTTTCCGTTGCACAATTGCGAGAAATGACACACTTGGACACACTGTTGCACCGTTGGTTCGTGGCAAATCCCTGTGAGTTGCGGCGGTTGCGCGTGAACAAAGACGGATTGGACAAGCTGCGCGCACATCCTTATATGAACTTCTATAAGGCACGCGCCATCGTAGAATACCGCAAGAAGCGCGGACGCTTGCAAAGCCTCGCACAACTGGCAGTTCTCGATGAGTTCAACGAAGAGGAAGTGCGCCGAATAGCGCCTTATCTTTCTTTCGAGTGAGAGAGTTTTATTTATTTTCTGCCGAAGTCGGCGGGAATTTCTCCCCACGCTTCGGTGTCCCATTTATAAACAGGAGTATCGTAAGTATTGTTTTGCAGCCAACGCTCGGCTCTTTCTATCATGCGGTGTACTTCCTCCGTTTTGGCATTTCGCACAAGCGAAGTTTTGCACTTGCGCGCGCGCACCCAAGCCAAAGCCGTATTGCTGTCGGTATAAATAGGTAGATGCAAACCCTTCTGTTTCAACAAAGCCAAACCATGTACCAACGCCAGGAACTCTCCTATGTTGTTTGTTCCTTGTATGGGACCGAAATGAAAAACCTGCTCGCGCGTATCCACATAAACACCTCTGTATTCCATTGCGCCCGGATTGCCGCTGCAAGCCGCATCCACCGCCAAACTCACGGGTTCGTATCGGGTATTTGTCGCAGTGCGAGTCGGTATCTGCTTCGTTCCTTTGTTTATATAAAGAAAAGCGGGCGAAGCGTAAGCCTGCTCTGCTTCTTCTCGTGTATCGAACGACTTGTACAATGCGCCCTGTACACCGCTTATTTGTTGCTTGCAAGCTGCCCAATTGTCGTAAATACCGGGATTCACGCCATTCCAAACCACGTAAAACTTCTGTTTGCTCATGGAAATAAAGTAAGGAAGTTAAAAAAACATGCGTTTGCGACACACGAGTCACAAACGCATGAGGGGTTTTGCTGTTGTCTTACATTCGTTCGGGGACTTCTATGCCGAGCAATGCCATGCCTTGTTTCACCACTTTGGCTACATTGGCACTCAACACCAGACGGAAGAGTTTCGTGTCGGCATTTTCTTCGCGAAGGATACTGAAGTCGTGATAAAACTGATTGAACTCTTTCACCAACTCGTACGTATAATTCGCCAATATGGAAGGATTGTAGTCCGTTCCCGCTTGACGAACCACCGATGGGAAGTCTGCCAACATCTGTATCAAATTTTCTTCTTTCACATTGAGCGCGATGTCGGTATCGAGTGTTGCAGGCAATGCGATGCCTGCTTCTGCCGCTTTGCGCAAAATGGAACAGATACGTGCGTAAGTATATTGGATGAAAGGACCTGTGTTTCCGTTGAAGTCGATGGATTCTTTCGGGTTGAAAGTCATGTTCTTTCGGGCGTCTACTTTGAGGATGAAGTATTTCAATGCGCCAAGTCCCACGATACGCGCGATGTCATCGGCTTCGGCTTGTGTGAGTCCGTCGAGCTTACCCAATTCGTTGCTTGTTTCTTTGGCAACTTCTATCATGGCTTCCATCAGGTCGTCTGCATCCACAACGGTTCCTTCGCGGCTCTTCATCTTTCCTTCGGGCAGTTCCACCATGCCGTAAGAGAAATGCACGAGGTCTTTTCCCCACTTGAAACCGAGTTTGTCCAATAGTATGGAAAGCACTTGGAAATGGTAATTTTGCTCGTTGCCCACTACGTAAATCATCTTGTCTATGGGATAGTCTTCGAAGCGCAATTTCGCCGTACCGATATCCTGTGTCATATAAACAGATGTACCATCGGCACGCAAGAGGAGTTTGTGGTCGAGCCCTTCTGCCGTAAGGTCTGCCCATACGGAACCATCTTCCTTGCGATAAAAGAAGCCTTTGTCCAAGCCTTCCAAGACTTTGTCTCTTCCTTCGAGATACGTTTCGGATTCGTAATAGATTTTGTCGAAACCTACTCCCATCTTCTCGTAAGTCTTATCGAAACCGGCATATACCCATTCGTTCATACGTTGCCACAAAGCGCGCACTTCCGCGTCGCCGGCTTCCCATTTGCGAAGCATCTCCCGCGCTTCCTGCATGAGCGACGATTGCGCTTCGGCTTCTTCTTTGCTCAAGCCTTTTTCCATGAGTGCTGCCAATTCGGCTTTGTAGTGTTGGTCGAATGCCACGTAGTAATCGCCTACGAGGTGGTCGCCCTTTTTGCCCGATGTCTGGGGTGTTTCACCGTTGCCGTATTTCATCCAAGCCAGCATCGACTTGCAAATATGGATGCCGCGGTCGTTCACGATGTTGGTACGTACCACTTTATTACCGTTGGCACGCATCACGTTGGAGAGTGCGTTGCCCAAAAGGTTGTTGCGCACGTGCCCGAGATGCAAAGGTTTGTTCGTATTGGGCGAAGAGTATTCTATCATCACCAGCGGTGCATTATCGTCTGCCGTCTTGATACCCCATTGCGGGTCTGTATGCACGGCATCGAGCAAGGCTATCCATGCCTGCGATGCGATGCTGAGATTGAGGAAGCCTTTGATGACATTAAAGCCTGCCACCATCGGCTCGTTGGCTTTGAGGTATTCTCCCAAGTCTTGCGCCGTAGCTTCGGGACTTTTCTTGGATATCTTCAAGAAAGGAAAGACCACGACGGTCAGATTGCCCTCGAATTCTTTTTTCGTCTTTTGCAATTGAACGCTTGCAGCCGGCACATCTTGTCCGTAAAGTTCGTGGACAGCTTTCAGAACCGATGCGGTAAGTTTTGCTTCGATATTCATGTATGTTGTTTTTAGTTTTTTCTACAATCAAAAGATATGTCGGAACATCGTCTGCCGATATATCTTCACGGCAAGTCGTCGCCCTCTCACGGACACGGAAACCTCTGCCATGCAAAGCGCAAAGGTAGTGAGATTGCATGAGAATACAGACAACGCATCCGGTTTTTGTATCGGTATACGGAACAGACGCGGTATTCCATATATTTATGACGTGCATGTCGCACGTTTCGGGCTGCGAAAACAGTGGCTGCGCAATGATTTTTCCGGTCCGAAAAGGCGCTGAAAAGTCGTGTTTTCGATGAAAGAAAAACGCCTCTACAATGCCTTCCTGACGCGATTATGATGTTAACATTCTTTGACGCTGTTGTCATCGCGATAGCAACATGTTCTCATCGCGATAGCAACATGATGCTATCGACTTGACAACATGTTGTTATCAAATTGGCAACATGTTGCCAATTTGAAGTTCTAAGTTTATGAGTTGACGAGGTACAAGGAGGAATGTTTTTCCTATATATAATAAGGAGTGGAACGCAGTTTTTTCCGTGATTTCACACATCTCTCCCCACCAAGCACGTTTGGGGAATTGACAAGTGAGGAGGAGAACCCGCATACTCATGCAACAACAAACATAACACTACGACACGATACAGAAAAAATCGCAGCACATTCCCACCCGATAAATAAAAAAAGCCGACGACAAAGCATGTCGCCGGCTTGTGTCATGTACATATCCGTACTTATTTCGTCGTCACTTCCACGATTTTCGTAGGAGCGAGTTCGGCATTGCGTTTCTCGGTTTGTTCCACTACGCTGCGCGCAAGCGCAACAAAAGACTGTGCGACGAGACTGTCCTCGTTCAAGGCGATGGGTGCCCCATTGTCGCCATGTTCGCAAATACTTTGTACGATGGGAATTTGTCCGAGCAAGGGAACATGGAGTTCTTCTGCCAAACGCTTCGTTCCCTCTTTTCCGAAGAGATAATACTTGTTTTCCGGCAATTCGGCAGGCGTAAACCAAGCCATGTTTTCCACCAAACCGAGAATAGGTACATTCACCTTATCGTTGGTGTACATGTTGATGCCTTTGCGCGCATCGGCAAGAGCCACTTGTTGCGGCGTACTCACGATAACCGCTCCCGTGATAGCCAACGTTTGCAAAAGCGTAAGGTGTATGTCGCTCGTTCCCGGTGGAGTATCGAGTACGAGATAGTCCAACTCGCCCCAGTTCGCATCGCCCACCAATTGTTTCAGGGCATTGCTTGCCATACTTCCACGCCAAAGCGTAGCTTGGTCCGGGTCTACGAAAAAGCCGATAGAGAGCAACTTCACACCGTACTTCTCCACCGGTGCTATAAGTTCTCTTCCATCCACCGGTTCCACGAAAGGACGTGCATCTTCCACCGCAAACATTTTAGGCATGGAAGGACCGAAGATATCGGCATCGAGCAAGCCCACACGATAACCCAGTTTGGCAAGCGACACGGCAAGATTGGCAGATACGGTGGATTTGCCCACTCCTCCCTTGCCCGAAGACACGGCTATCACATTCTTTACCTGTGGCAAAAGTTTGCCCGGCTCGGGACGCGCAGCCTGTTTGCTTTCCGTGCGGACGGTCACGTCCACTTCTTTGGAAACAAATGTGTGGATGGCTGCCACCGCCGACTTGACCAACGACTTCATAAAAGGGTCTGTGGGTTTTTCGAACACGAGCGAGAAACTCACTTTCATACCGTCGATGCGTATTTCTTCCACCATTTCCAGTTCCACGATGTTTTTGCCATTGCCGGGATAACGCACATTCTTCAGTGCGTCCGTTATGAGAGCAGGATATAATGTTGTCATTGTTTTGTTGTTTTTTAAGTTGTCATTTGCTTGTAACAAGCCCGCTGCGCTTGCTACGGTTGTAACTCCGATATTCATCGAGTTCTATTTCCACTTCGGGTTCGGTGAGAACGCCCGAAGAAGGTAAGCGAAAACGAATGTATTTGATGTTGAAACCTCTGTCGAGCCACTGTTGTTCGTAGTAAGTTCGGATGGAAAGTATATCGTCTGCCATACCGGAGTGATAGAGGTCGTCTGTCATCACTTCCACAGGCAGTGCATTGTGTTCTATCATGTGACGGGTGTAAGTGTACATAAACGGACTGTCCGTTTTGAGATGTATCAAGCCGTCGGGTACGAGAAAACGGCGATAACGTTGCATGAAATAAGTAGAAGTAAGTCGCTTGGTGGCTTTCTTCATCTGCGGGTCCGAAAATGTGAGCCAAATTTCGTCCACTTCGCCGGGAGCAAAAAAACGGTCTATGATTTCGATGTTCGTACGCAGGAAAGCCACATTTTTCAACTCCTTCTGCAAAGCCTCTGTTGCTCCTGTCCACATGCGTGCACCTTTGATGTCCACGCCGATGAAATTCTTATCGGGATATTTCTCTCCCAAACCCACCGTATATTCCCCACGACCGCAACCGAGCTCCAATACGATAGGATTCTCGTTTTCGAAGAATTGCGCCTTCCACTTGCCTTGCATATCAAACTTCACGTCCTCCGCTACCGAATAAGGATACTCGAACACGTGCGGATATTGCGCCATATCGGCAAATTTTGCCAGTTTACCTTTTCCCATTTATATCGTTTTATCGGGCACAAAAATACGGAGAATAAATCGATGCGTAATATCATGAGCTGTTAAGATTGCGTATATCGCAATACACAAAAAGAGACGCAGCATCGAAAGTCTCTCTTTCCGATGCTGCGTCTCTTCGTACTCGAAGCGGGACTTGAACCCGCACAGCCATTACTGGCCAAAGGATTTTAAGTCCTTCGTGTCTACCATTCCACCATTCGAGCGCCTTGAGCGGAAAACGAGACTCGAACTCGCGACCCTAACCTTGGCAAGGTTATGCTCTACCAACTGAGCTATTTCCGCTTATCATGCGGTGCAAAGGTAGAAACTTTTGCTTTTGTACCAAACAACACCGCGAAAAAAGTACCTGCGACGTACTTGTGGCGTGGAGAAACAGGCTGTCGTCGAAAAATATCAACGAAAAAGATTGGAACAAAGGAAGTTCTGTCTATCTTTGCACCGCAATAACGTAATTATATAATCAAATCAAAGTCGAAATTATGTATTTAGACGCAGCTAAGAAAAAGGAAATCTTTGAAAAGTACGGAAAGTCTAACACTGACACCGGCTCTCCGGAGGCTCAAGTGGCATTGTTTTCATACCGTATTTCTCACCTGACTGAGCACTTGAAGCTCAACAGAAAAGATTATAGTACTGAAAGAGCTTTGACAACATTGGTAGGCAAACGTCGCGCGTTGCTCAATTATTTGAAAGACCGCGATATCGAACGCTACCGTGCCATCATCAAAGAACTCGGATTGCGTAAGTAATCACACACTTACGTGCGAACAAATCGAAGCGCAGACTCTACGGAGTTTGCGCTTTTTGTTTTATCCGTCTCGGTTTCCTTTCCGGATAAAACCGAAAACATTCTCTTGCGCTGTGCCAACCATCCACAACCCTCTTTGGACGAAAGTACACGATGTAATACAAGCAGAGAATATACATAACATTGTTTTCCCTTATATAATATAAGGAGTAAACAGTTCCGCCATTGCCTTATATATAATGTATAGAAATCGGACGAAAGAATGATATCTGCATTTGTCGGCAAAACATGCCGTCGGGCAGCAAAAAAACATCGGGCATACAACTACCACCGCCTTTTTTCCTAACTTTGCATCGACCAAAAGAACAACAGTCGCAAGTAAGGATAAGTTTTCAATCACAATATAATACATAAGAATTATGATGACCATTGACAAATTCAACTTTGCCGGTAAAAAGGCAATCGTTCGCGTGGACTTCAACGTGCCCTTGAACGAAAACGGAGTAATCACAGACGATACACGCATTCGTGGGGCATTGCCTACACTGAAAAAAATACTTGCCGACGGTGGTGCACTCATCATCATGTCGCACATGGGTAAACCCAAAGGCAAAGTGAATGCCAAATACTCGTTGAGCCAAATCGTGAATGCCGTAGCCGAAAGACTCGGTACTCCCGTGAAGTTCGCCGAAGACTGCGCCAAAGCAAGCGAAGCCGCTGCAGCATTGAAACCGGGCGAAGTCTTGTTGCTCGAAAATCTCCGCTTCTACGGCGAAGAAGAAGGCAAACCCGTAGGCATCGAAAAAGAAGACCCGACTTACGAAGAAGCCAAGAAAGCCATGAAAGCATCGCAAAAAGAATTTGCCAAGACATTGGCGTCTTATGCAGACTGCTACGTGATGGATGCTTTCGGTACCGCACACCGTAAACATGCCTCTACGGCAGTCATCGCAGACTACTTCGATGCAGACCACAAGATGTTGGGTTATCTCATGGAAAAAGAAGTACAAGCCGTAGACGCCGTATTGAAAGATATCAAACGCCCGTTCACTGCTATTATGGGAGGTTCCAAAGTTTCTACGAAAATCGGTATCATCGAGAATTTGATGGACAAGGTAGACACACTCATCCTCTGCGGTGGTATGACATTCACTTTCGCAAAAGCACAAGGCGGCAAGATAGGCAGCTCGCTCGTGGAAGACGACAAACTCGAAGTAGCACTCGACATCATGGCAAAAGCCAAAGCAAAAGGCGTGAAACTGGTATTGGGTAGCGACTGTGTGGCTGCCGACAAGTTTGCGGCAGATGCCAACACACAGGTTTGCCCCGATAACAACATCCCCGAAGGTTGGATGGGTCTGGATGCAGGTCCTGCTACAAGAGAAGAATTCAAAGCAGCGATAAAAGGTGCCAAAACCATTCTTTGGAACGGTCCTGCAGGCGTATTCGAGTTCGAGAAATTCGAAGGCGGTTCACGCGCTATTGCAGAAGCTATTGCAGAAGCAACAAGCGAAGGTGCGTTCTCGCTCATCGGCGGTGGCGACTCTGTGGCTTGCATCAACAAGTTCGGTATGGCAGACCGTGTTTCTTACATTTCTACGGGGGGCGGAGCTTTGCTCGAAGCTATCGAAGGTAAAGTACTCCCGGGCGTAGCCGCTATCTGCGGAGAATAAGTTTCCCGCAAATCGAATACTTTAGTGCTTGATAAAGCACCAATACTCAACCCCTACTTTTTCATCCCTCGACCGCATGGTCGGGGGATATTTCAACACCTCGACTTCTTATGCAATCAAGACAACTGAATTTCGAACTGTTGCGCATCCTTGCCATGTTTTTGGTTCTGACAGTGCATGCCAATTTTCTTGTTTTCAGATTACCGCCGGCGGATTTCTATCGCACTTTCGATGCTGAAAACTTCCTGCGCATATACGCCGAAGCCATTTCGCTGGTTTGCGTCAATGTATTCATACTGATTTCGGGGTATTTCTCCATTAAACTAAAATGGAGCGGATTGGTTAAGTTCATTTATCAGGTATTGTTCCTGCGGTTGTCTGTATTTACATTGTTTTGCGCCATCGGTTTGTGCGACTTCTCAATGAAAGAGTTGTTTGTACGTTTTCTACCCACGAAAGCCGGTTGGTTCGTCGGTGCTTATCTTTTGCTCATGCTGTTGGCTCCGCTACTCAATGCTTTTGTCGAGAAATGCTCACGCAAAGAGCTTTATACTTATACAGCTGTTTATCTTTTGGTACAATCCGTCATCGATTGGGTTGCAAGAGACAGCGAAATCTTCAACAATGGCTATTCCGCATTATCCTTTGCCGGTTTGTATCTCATCGGCAGATGTCTGGCATTGTATCCACCCGACTTCATCGTTCGTTTATCAAAAAAGCATTATATGAGCAGCTTTCTTGTTTTGGCTTTGCTCAACAGTTGCTTTCTTTACGCTACGGCTCACTATATTCCTCATCACATTAAGACATGGACAGGACTGTTCATGGATTACTCCTCGCCCTTACTCATTTTACAAAGTGTGTGTCTGTTTCTGACTTTCCGGTCTCTGTCGGTAAACAACGATGGTTGGAAGTCGCGCATCGTACTCTGGTTCTCTTCGTCGGCTTTTGCAGTGTATCTCTTGCATACCGACCCATTGGTCTACAAGTATTTCTCTTCCGCCATCCTTTCGCTTTATCAGAACTTTTCGCTTCCTGTCTTTCTGTTATCTCTTTCGGGATTTCTTTGTTTGGTATTTCTCGCCAGTGTGTTGTGGGATAAGGTTCGTCTCTTCACTTGGGAGTATGTATACCGTACTTCGCAAAAAAAGCATTGATTTATTTTCTACATTATTTTATATTCATCTATCTTTGCACGAAGATATAGGTGTATATAATGGAAGAAGGAAGACAGTTGCTCCACAGCTTTGAAGGAAAACTGAGGCATTTCATCTATCTCTACGAACAGCAGAAAAAAGAAATCGCCTCCCTACAATCGCTCCTATCCGAAAAAGAACAAGAGATAAAGCGATTGAAAAGCGACATGGAAACACTCCACAACCAATACACTTACTTAAAGACGGCACGCCTTATCGGTCACGAAGAAGACATCAAAGACACGAAAAAGCGAATAGCCGGTCTTGTGCGCGAAGTCGATAAATGTATCGCCTTACTGAACGACTAACCTCTCGAAGTAAAAGCAAAACATGAACGACGACTTACTACGAATATATCTCACGATAGATAAAGAACGATATCCTCTCCGTGTCAAAGCAGAAGAGGAAGCAGTTTACAGAGCTGCCGGCAAATTGGTGGAAAAGACCTTGCAAAAGTATCGCAACCTTTTCCCCGAAGAAACAGAGAATGGTCATTGGACACTCACCGCATTGGAACTGGCTTACGTAAACCAAAGTATCGAACAAAGAAACGACACTGCGCCCTATACACAGAAGTTGCAACAACTGATGGTAGATATAGAGCGTTGTATAGATAGCTCTCAAGAGAGAACAGCAGTAGAATAACATGTCAAACAAAGACTGAACGCACAAGCAAGAGTAAAGGCACACGGCTTTCTACTCTCGTTTGTGCGTTTTATATTATAACAAACTTATTAAGAAACATAATTTATGGGAATACTGATACCGGTTGTATGCTTTGTTGTTGGAGCGGCATTGGCACACATCATCTTCAGATATGTACTGAAGGTAAAAGCAGACAAAATCATCAAAGACGCGATGATGGAAAGCGAAGTCATCAAGAAAAACAAACTCCTCGAAGCAAAAGAAAAGTATCTCAACCAGAAAGCAGAATTGGAGAAAGAATACAATGCCAAGAATCAAAAGATACAACAGATAGAAAATCGTTTGAAGCAAAAAGAATTGACCGTCACACAAAAGGTTGAGGAAATGCAACGCAAACGCGAAGAAGCAGAAGCGGTCAAAGAAAACCTCGATGCACAACTCGTCATCGTAGAAAAGCGAAAAGAAGAATTGGCAGCATTGCAGGCACAAGAACGCTGCAAACTCGAAACCATCTCCGGCATTTCCGCAGAAGAAGCTAAAGAGCGTCTTATCGAATCACTCAAGGAAGAAGCCGGTGCACAAGCACAATCCTACATCAACGACATCATGGAAGATGCACGCATGAGTGCCAACAAAGAAGCGAAGCGCATCGTCATCCAATCCATTCAACGTGTAGCCACAGAAACAGCCATAGAAAACTCCGTCACAGTATTTCATATAGAATCCGACGAGATAAAAGGACGTATCATCGGACGCGAAGGTCGTAACATACGTGCACTCGAAGCTGCAACAGGCGTGGAAATCATTGTGGACGATACGCCCGAAGCTATCGTACTTTCGGCTTTCGACCCGGTAAGACGCGAGATTGCACGCTTGGCGTTGCACCAACTGGTACAAGACGGACGCATTCACCCGGCGCGCATCGAAGAAGTAGTAGCCAAAGTGAGAAAACAAGTAGAAGAAGAAATCATAGAAACAGGTAAGCGTACTACGATAGACCTTGGTATTCACGGCTTGCACCCCGAACTGATACGTATCGTGGGTAAGATGAAATATCGCTCTTCTTACGGGCAAAACCTGTTGCAACACTCGCGCGAAACTGCCAACCTCTGCGCTGTGATGGCTTCCGAACTCGGATTGAACCCGAAGAAAGCGAAACGCGCAGGCTTGTTGCACGATATAGGTAAAGTGCCCGACGACGAACCCGAATTGCCACACGCATTGCTGGGCATGAAGTTGGCTGAGAAATATAAAGAGAAACCCGACGTTTGCAACGCCATCGGAGCACACCACGACGAAGTGGAAATGACAAGTCTCATTGCTCCCATCGTACAAGTATGCGATGCCATCTCCGGAGCACGACCCGGCGCTCGTCGTGAAATAGTGGAAGCTTACATCAAACGCTTGAACGACTTGGAACAAATAGCCATGTCTTACCCCGGTGTGACGAAAACGTATGCGATACAGGCAGGACGCGAATTGCGTGTCATCGTGGGAGCAGACAAGATTAACGATGTGGAAACCGAACAACTCTCGACCGAAATCGCCAAGAAAATACAAGACGAGATGACGTATCCGGGACAAGTAAAAATCACCGTCATACGTGAAACGAGAGCTGTAAGCTTCGCAAAATAACAATCATTCGATATAACAGAAAAGCAGGAAGCACGTACAGAACTTCCTGCTTTCTTTTTACCCAACAAAACAGATATGCAAACCATACTAACCTTTCTCGAAGAACTGGCTCGCAACAACAACCGCGAATGGTTCATGGCACACAAAGATGCTTACGAAACGGCACGTGCGCACTTCGATACATTCTCCAAACAAATGATAGAAAAACTCACCGGATTTGATGCAAGACTGGTAGGATTGACACTAAAAGAATGCACTTTCCGCATCTATCAAGACCTGCGATTTCACAAAGACAGACCGCCCTACAAATATCATTTCGGGATTTATGCTTGCCCGAGAGGAAAGAACTCAGGGTATGCAGGTTATTACGTACACTTGGAACCTATAAACGATTACTTTCTACTCTGTTCCGGACTTTACAATCCCGAGCCCCTCATTGCGAAGCGAATAAGAGAAGAATTCGCACACAATGGAAAAGCATTGACAGGGGCACTCGAAGAATGCCCGGACTTCACCCTGCCTTGGGCAACGGCTTACAAAAAAACGCCGAGCGGATACAGTGCCTCGGACACGTATGCGGATTATTTCCGATTGCGTTCTTACGAGTTGTACAAGGAAATACCGAGAGAAGAAGTACTGCGACCCGACTTTCTCGACCGACTGAAAACGGATTTCCAACGCACTTACCGCTTCAACGAATTGCTCAACCGCTGCGTGGATGAAGTGAGAAACGGCTGACTTCCCGCATCTTTCCACATAAGAAACAAACAGGTGTCTTGCGCTCGCGGAGCGATTGGCGAAACCTGCTCTTATCTCCGGTCTTTTCATACGATGGAAAGACCGTTTTTTCTGTCGAAAAACGAACTCCGATACATACTTTTCACGAGTTGGGAAAGCGTTTTGGAAATCCCATTTTCATTGGTACCAAAACAGCTCTACAATATCTTCTCGACGCGATTATAACGTTAACATTCTTTGACGCTGTTGTCATCGCGATAACAACATGTTCTTATCGCGATAGCAACATGATGCTATCGACTTGACAACATGTTGTTATCAAATTGGCAATACGTTGCCAATTTGAAGTTCGAAGTTTATGAGTTGATGAGGTACGAGGAGGATACTGTTTTCTCCTATATAATAAAGGAGCGGAACGCTGTTTTTTTGCGCTTTCACACACCTCTTCCAAGCACATTCAAGGGGAATGCAACGTTTTTATCCTCCGAACGTTCAAGAAAGACGTAAAGAATTGATACAGAATTACCGTCATCGCTCGGCGGCTTGAAGTATTTTTAACAGCACAACTTGCGCAAGCAAATGGTTTTCATCTATTTTTGTAAAGAACTATATAAATACAGCTTATGAAAAGAACAACTCTTTATGCCGCTACGTTGCTCATCGCAGGTAGTTTGGCGATGTCTTCGTGCATCGGCTCGTTCGGTCTTTGGAACAATCTTCGCAATTGGAACTTGGGTTTGGGCAATAAATTTGCCAACGAAGTGGTATTCCTTGCTTTCCACATCATTCCGGTGTATCCCATCGCTTACATGGCGGATATCCTCGTACTCAATTCCATCGAATTCTGGACAGGAGAAAACCCTGTGACAGCCGAAATCGGTAAGACACGCGAAGTAAAAGGACAAGACGGAAAGGACTATCTCGTGACAACAAGAGAAGATGGCTACACCATCGCTTGCAAAGACGAGCCCGGCAAAGAAATGAATTTGGTGTACGACAAGGCTTCTTCTACCTGGAACGTAGCCGAAGGCGATAAGTTGGTACCCATCTTCCGCACAAATGCCAACGGAACCATCACCGTAGAACCTGCCAACGAAGCACCTATTACCATCACTCCCGATGCGACAGGTCTCGCGGCATTACGCATGGCTACCCGTTAAGAGGAAAAGACAACATGACAAAAAAGACGGAACACCTTTGTGAGGTGTTCCGTCTTTTTTGTGCGGAGCAAGTATTATCAATTCAAAGGGAAAGCGTCCAACTCCGCCTGCTTCATGCGTTCCGACTTACGGCGAATGCTGATGTACACTTTCACTTTGGCACGACGTATCATTTCTATACGCTCCCGACGGTTCTCTATTTCCGTCAAATCCCTGCGCTCGCTCGCTATGGTCTCCATTGTACGAACTATATTCTGTCTGTACCGCAGTTTGCTCGATGCCTTTCTACACGCCTTGCAATAGCTATCCCGCTTTCCCTTTTTCCGATAATAAAACTCGCCCAACGGCAGGATACGTTTGCAGTGCCCGCACATACCCGTGCTCTGCCCTTCGGATTCGGGGAGAGATGAAGCAGTTTTGCAAGAGATGTTTTCATTTTGTTTCACACACAGCCCGGCAGTAAGAGCACGAGAAGACGGGAGCTTGTTTTCGTCATTCATTTTCATTGTTGTGTTCGATTAAAGAGTTAGTAATAGGTGAATTTTGTTTATCTGCACATGTTCCACACACAGCGAAATGCGCTTTTCTTCATAAAAAGTTTGTTAACGCCTCGTATTCTTTTTATTTTTGACGCATAACAAGCATGTTTTACACGCAGGTACAAAGATAGAATTTTCACAAAACGAAAACAACAACGCATACAATTATTAAAACGCCACGCTATGGATACTTTCTTGGATGTGACAGGCATCATAACCCGTGCCAAAATGTTATTGAAGTTTCGTACAGACGGACAACTCGCCGAGTACTTGGGCGTTTCCCGACCGACACTCTCCAACTGGCTTTCTCGCAACAGCATCGACTTTCCGCTCTTACTGGAGAAATTCAAGGATGTGGACTACAACTGGCTTTTACTGGGGAAAGGTTCGCCCAAACGCAACAATCGCTATATCAAACACAACGAGCTGGAAGGCGAACTCACCATGATACACCGCCCCAAGTCAGTGGAGAAAAAGGGCGACCGCGTAGTGTTGCTGTACGATATCTCTGCAGCAGCCAATCTGCGTACGCTCTTCACAGATAAATCGCAATACCTGTTGGGAGAAATATCCATCCCCAACATCCCGTCGTGCGATGGTGCCATCTATGTTTGCGGCGACAGCATGTACCCCATTCTGAAGTCGGGCGATATCGTGGGATATAAAGAATTGAATTCTTTTGAAAACATCATGTACGGAGAAATGTACATCGTTTCTTTTGTGAGAGACGACAACGAGTATCTCACCGTGAAGTATGTCAATCGCTCGGAACAGCAAGGATACATCAAACTTGTGAGTTACAACACGCATCACGACCCACTGGACATTCCGTTGAGCTCCATCAACGCCATGGCACTCGTCAAATTTTCCATACGCAGACACCTGATGATATAAAAAGTTCAACATTTGTGAACTACGCAACTCAGTTCCTTCTTCTATATATAATAAGGAGTAACTTCAAATGCAGACCCGCATACGCGAGTCTGCATTTGTGTTCTCAAGCCACTGCGATTGTGTTTCGATATTGTTTTCAAGGGCAAGAAAAACATACGCAGACAAAAGAGAGAGCAACCCATAGCGGATTGCTCTCTTCAAATTTGTACCCTGTCGAGTCGTATTTCTTCCTACAAAAAAGGCTGTACCCTGTGTGAGATACAGCCCGTTCTTATATTTGCTTACTTCACATGCGGGTTCAGCTTGTTCCATTCGCTTACCGGAGGAAGTACGCCCATAGCGATAACTTCGTCGCGCAAGTCGCAGAGGTGTTTGTAGCTGTGGTCTAAGGCTGCTTTTTCGGCATCTGTGCCTACCAATTCTTTGCAGTGGCAACCGTTGGCATCGATAGAAGTTTCCCAAGCCATCATGATGTGGTCGTACTTATCGTTGGACACGTAAGTACCTGCGGGCCAACGGAACGCTTTACCGCCCATAGCAGCAGCAATCATTTCGATGGAAGTGTAAGCAGGGCTTTGGAAAGAAGAGCGTCCGCGAAGTTCGATGATTTTCGCACCGCCTTTTGTTACTTTCTGTTGGATTTCCGCCCATTTTTCGTTTGTCAAAGCCGGTGTACCGATGATGTCTGTCAAAGGTTTGCCGTTTACGCTTGCAGTCGAAGCGAAGACTGCCATTTGCTCGCCGTGTCCGCCATACGTACGGCAGTTTTCCACTGCATCTACGGATACTTCGAGGTGTCTTGCCAATTCTCTGCGCAAACGAGTAGAGTCGAGCGCGGCGAGTGTAGTCACTTGAGAAGGTTTCACACCTGCATACAACATCGTGATAAGACCTGTGATATCGGCAGGATTGAAGATGATGACGATGTGTTTCACATCGGGGCAGTATTGTCTCACGTTCTTACCGAATTCTTCGGCGATGAGCGCATTGCCTTTCAACAAGTCTTCGCGTGTCATGCCTGCTTTACGAGCGGCACCACCCGAGTTTACGATATACTTCGCACCGGTCAAAGCCTCTTTGATGTCCGAAGTGAAAGTGATGTTCACGCCTTCGAAGCCACAGTGGAACAATTCTTCAGCCACACCTTCCAAGCCCGGAGCATACGGGTCGTACAAGCAGATGTTCGGAGTCAATCCCATCATAATGGCTGTTTGCGCCATGTTTGAACCAATCATTCCGGCTGCGCCTACAATGACCAATTTTTCGTTTGTTACAAAGTTCATAATCGTATACGTTTTTAAGTTGTATAATAAAGTAGTTTTTACCTCTTTTCATGCAAAGGTAAAGAGGTCTTTTTACAAAAGCAATGAAACAAAGTGCAAAAACAAAGGGGAGCAATCGAATTAAGGATTTTTTTCGTCATTCGTGCAAAAGACGGGAATACATATTCAAACGCGTTTCGGCGTATTCATCCATTATTGCATATCCATACGGAAGCAAACGCGTCTTTATCCATATTCATACGATGCCGTAATTGCGTTTCGGTATGACGAGCGGCAAACAGACCTTGTTTCCACTGCCCGACAAAGTCCCGAAAAGTTGTTCTTCGGGGAGAAAAAAAGACGCCTCTACAACGGTCTCTCGATGCGGTTATGATGTTAACATTCTTTGACGCTGTTGTCATCGCGATAGCAACATGTTCTTATCGCGATAGCAACATGATGCTATCGACTTGACAACATGTTGTTATCAAATGGGCAATATATAGATAGTTTGAAGGGGCGAGTTTTTGAGTTGAGAAGGTACGAGGAGAGGTGCTTTCTTCTATATATAATAAGGAGTGGAAGCGTACTTTTCTCCATGCTTCCACACATTTCTTTTCACCCGTTCTGTATGCCGTTCCGGCAGTGTTTTGTTGTTGGCATTCTTTGACGTGTCACGCAGGGAGATACGCGTTGTCGGCTATCGTGATATCGTGACACACGTATCGAATCGACGCTTTGCAAACAAATCGAAGTGATAAATCTGTGTGTTGAGGAAATGTGGAAGACGGTATGCTGCTTCGTGTAAGAATTGCCGGCTTTCCGACTCATTGAAGAAAACTCCTGATGTGTGCCGTCGGGAGAGGAACGAAACATGTCTGTGAAAAAAAACACCGGTATATCGCAAAAAAACTTGATTATTATTTGGTTTATAAAATAAACTTGCTCAACTTTGCACTGAGCAAATCGAAGTGCGCACGCGTTGCTCTTTTTTTTAATATACATGGTTTATAAAATAAACCGATTTGAAAAACTTAAAAAGACACGTTATGAAAAAGATTTTATGCACTGCCATCATGGCAATGGGAATGACAACCGTAGCATTGGCACAAGAAGCCAAATTGGAAATATCCGAAGTACAAAACGATAAGGGTATGGTCTACATCATGCTCGAAAAGCAAGGAGAGAAGACCGTTTACCTCTCTGCCAAACCTGCAACAGGTAGTGTTTCCGTTGCATTGCCCCAAATGACAGCAGGAGAATGGCTCGCTTCCGTGATTCACGACGAGAACGATAACAAAACAATGGATTATACGCCCGAAGGTAAACCGAAAGAAGGATTTGCACGCATGAAAGTGGCAATTGACACTGCCAAAGCTGAGAAGGTACAAGTGACGCTCACTTATATGGCAAACTGAAACTTCAGGACGGACACGTGTGTGTGCGTCCTCGCTTTCCTGTACGACAATCAACTTATATGGGAAATAAAAATCAATCATCATGAAATAACTTAAAACAAACTTATGGAAGACAAGAAAATCAATGAAAAAGAAAGTCTCGAACTCATCACACGCATGATACAGGAGACACAACAAAACACGGCTCGTTACAGTGCTTATCCTTTGCTCGTATGGGGATATACCACCGTGTTCGTAACACTTTCGGTATGGGTGCTCTATACCTTCGTCTTTCCGGATAAAGATTGGGTGATGTGGTTGTGGCTGGGCATACCTGTCATCGGGTTGCCGTTGATGTATTATCTGACAAGAAACGAGAAGCGCATAGGCGCACGCAATTATCTCGACCGTACCGTAGGCTACGTATGGGCTGTCATAGGCAGTTCGATAGCCACGCTCAGTCTGCTTACGCTTTGCCACTTGTTGGTGGTCAATGTTTTGTTAGACATCTCTTTGCTGATAAGTATAGGCTCTACGATTACGGGATTGATAGTGCGTTATCGTCCTATCACCGTCACAGGTATTCTGGGCATTCTGCTTTCTTTCGGTTTGGGAACATGGCAAGTCATATTCAGTGAAACTTGGTCGTTTCTATGGTTTGCATGTATCTTTGTGGTCATTCTGATTATACCCGGACATATATTACACGCTGAACTGAAGAAAAATGAAAGAGCTTAACCCCTTGCTCCACTCGCAACTGCGACTTGCCATCATGTCGATACTCTTGGCTGCGGAAGAAGCGGACTTTGTCTTTCTGAAGGAACAAACCGCTTCCACAGCCGGCAATCTCAGTGTGCAACTCGATAAATTGAGCGAAGCGGGTTACATCTCCATCGAAAAAACATTCGAAGGAAAACGAACACGCACCCTGTACAGAATGTTACCGCAAGGCAGGGATGCCATAAACGAGTATGTGGAAGCGTTGAAAACATACTTTGCGGGATTGTAACGTGCAACACAACTTGCACAAAAGAACAGAAACAACAGCGAAAGTCGGAAAACACTCCTCCGATCTTTATGCTCACTCTGCAAAATCAAACAAGGAGCGGGAAACAAGTATTTGTCCGGCATGGCAGACTTGTTTTCTCGCCCTCTTGCCAACTTAAAACTCTCTCCCGATGCCTACGTTTGCCCCTTTCGCACGTCCCATGTACGTGATGCTGAAACCTGTCGGCGCACGCTGTAATCTTGCTTGCGAGTATTGTTACTACTTGGAGAAAAACAGTTATTATGCCGATAATCCGCATCATGTCATGAGCGACGCATTGCTGGAACATTTCATCGCATCGTACATCGAAGCGCAAACCATGTCCGAGATACAATTCACATGGCACGGAGGCGAACCCTTGTTACGCTCTCTCGACTTCTACCAAAAGGCGTTGGCACTGCAAAAGAAATATGCCAGAGGACGGAAGATTGAAAACTGTTTGCAAACCAACGGCACGTTGTTGACAGATGAATGGTGCCGTTTCTTCAAGGAAAACGATTGGCTCGTGGGAGTATCCATAGACGGGCCGAAAACATTTCACGATGCTTACCGCAAGAACAAGCAGGGAAAACCCTCTTTCGACGAAGTGATGAGAGGCATTCACCTGCTCGACAAACACGAAGTGTCGTGGAACGCTATGGCTGTTGTCAACAGACTGAATGCGGATTTTCCTGTGGAGTTTTATCGCTTTTTCAAAGACATCGGTTGTCGGTATATTCAGTTCACACCGGTGGTGGAACGCATCGTGCAACGAGACGACACACACCTCGCCGCTGTGTCGGAAGCAGACAGAGCTGTCTTGGCAGATTTCTCTGTCACTCCGGAACAGTGGGGAACTTTTCTCTGTTCCGTTTTCGACGAGTGGGTAAGGCAGGATGTAGGTACTTTTTTTATTCAACTGTTCGACGCCACGCTGAGCAACTGGATGGGATTTACACCCGGTATTTGCACATTGGCAAAATACTGCGGACACGCCGGCGTGATGGAGTTCAACGGCGATGTTTACGCATGCGACCACTTTGTCTTCCCCGAATACAAACTGGGAAACCTCGCAACCCATACATTGGTGGAAATGATGTACGGCGAGCGACAAACACGCTTCGGCAAAGACAAATACGACACTCTCCCCACGCAATGCAAAGACTGCGAATATCTGTTTGCCTGCCACGGCGAATGTCCTCGCAACCGTTTTTGTCGGACTACAACGGGAGAAACGGGACTCAATTACCTTTGCGCGGGATATTATCGTTTCTTCCGCCATGCCACGCCTTACATGGACTTCATGAAGCAGGAACTCCTGGCAGAACGTACGCCCGCTCATGTGATGGACGCCATCGCAAGAGGGGAGATTTGACGAAGAGTCGGACACAGAGGGGCGGGAAACGGCTTTTCTTGTATATTATCTACTCACAAGGTTTCAATTCTGTCACTCGATGTTATAGCTTTATTGTTGGATCATTTGAAAAAGCACGGATAAAAGTCTAAGAAACTATGAGTTTTCCTGTTGCGTGGTATCTTGTCGCAAAAGAAAATAATTTTATTTTTGTCTCCCGATTATCAAATTATTAAATAAAAGTATCCTTCGACATGAGAAACTTGCATCGGACGACACACCTTTTTCTAAAAGTGGCATTGATAGCCCTTATAATGCCGTTGACGAATTTGACGGCAAAACGCACGGAGACCTTACCTTACTGGAAGGATGTACAAACGGTAGCTGTGAACACTGTTCCTCCGCATACAGATTTTATGGTTTATGCAGACAAAGCACAAGCTTCTACACGTAAGTACGAGAACAGTCCTTTCTATCGCTTACTCAACGGCAAATGGAAGTTTTATTACGTGGATGCGTACGGAGATTTGCCTGCGGATATTACGACAGCATCGGGCGGTACATCCGTATGGAAAGACATTGATGTGCCGGGAAACTGGGAAATACAGGGCTTCGGCACAGCTATTTATACCAATCACGGTTATGAGTTTGCACCGCGCAACCCGAAACCTCCGCACTTGCCCGAAGCCACACCCGTAGGTGTGTATCGCAGAGTGTTCGATGTTCCTTCCGCATGGACAGGCAAAGATGTTTACCTTCATCTTGCCGGTGTGAAATCCGGTTGTTACGTATATATCAACGGACGCGAAGTGGGATATAGTGAAGACTCGAAAAACCCTGCGGAATACCTTATTACTCCTTATCTGCGCAATGGCGAAAATGTATTGACGCTGAAAGTATATCGTTGGAGTACGGGTTCTTATTTGGAGTGTCAAGACTTTTGGCGTATCAGCGGCATAGAGCGCGATGTCTTTATTTATGCCAGAGAAAAGGCTTCGGTACGGGACTTCCGCATTGTATCCACGCTCGACGACAGTTATACGAAAGGTCTTTTTCGTTTGGGGATAGACCTCGTGAACGGCCGCACGCAAGGCACAACGTTGAGAGTAGACTATCAGCTCACAGACAAACAAGGCAACACGGTGAGAGAAACTTCGCAAGAAATTGCACTTGCTCAGGGTGAAAAGAAAACAGTGGACTTTTCCGCCGAAATAACCGATGTTTCCACTTGGACTTCGGAAACTCCAAATCTCTATCATTTGACCATGACGGTGTCCGAAAACGGTCGCATCACGGAAGTCATCCCTTATCGTGTGGGTTTTCGTCGCATAGAGATACGTCCGTTCAAAGAACTTTCTCGCAACACATACGACAAGCCTGTACTCTTCGTCAATGGTAAACCCATCAAGTTGAAAGGTGTGAACATCCACGAACATAATCCGCTTACAGGACATTATGTAACGGAAGCTTTGATGCGTAAGGACTTCGAACTGATGAAACAACACAACATCAATACCGTGCGTTTGGCACACTATCCGCAAGACCGCAGGTTTTACGAGCTCTGCGACGAATACGGGCTCTATGTGTACGACGAAGCAAATATAGAAAGTCATGGCATGTACTACGACTTGCGCAAAGGTGCTTCGCTGGGTAACAATTTGGATTTCCTCAAATCGCACATGTATCGCACGAAGAATATGTTCGAACGCAACAAGAATTACGCTTGTGTGACTTTCTGGTCGCTTGGCAATGAAGCGGGAAATGGTTACAACTTTTATCAAACCTATCTTTGGGTGAAAGAAGCGGACAGTAACCTGATGCAACGTCCTGTCAATTATGAGCGTGCATTGTGGGAATGGAACACGGATATGTACGTTCCGCAATATCCCGATGCGTCGTGGTTGGAAAAGACAGGAAGAAACGGTTCCGACAGACCGGTGATGCCATCGGAATATGCACATGCCATGGGCAACTCTACGGGAAGTCTCTACGAACAATGGCAGGCGATTTACAAATATCCCAACTTGTCGGGAGCTTACATTTGGGATTGGGTAGACCAAGGTATCGAACAGCGTGACGAGAAAGGGCGCAAGTTCTTTGCGTATGGTGGCGATTTCGGTGTGAATATGCCCAGCGATGGCAATTTCCTGTGCAATGGCATCGTCGGTCCGGACCGTACTCCGCATCCTGCCATGGCAGAAGTGAAGTATGTACACCAAGATATCGCTATCACGGCGGTGGATTCTTTGCAAGGGAAATACTCGGTGTACAATCGCTTTTACTTCACTTCGTTGGATAAATATCGTTTGACTTATACCATTCTGCAAGACGGGAAAATCGTACGTAAGGCGGACTTGTCTACGGATATTGCACCGCACAAATCCAAGACCGTGACTTTAGACTTGACGGGTGTAGATAAAGGACGCGAGTATTTTGTGAACTTTTCTTTGACTTCGCGCGAAGCGGTGTTGGGTATTCCGGCTAGTCACGAGTTGGCATACGAACAGTTTGGCGTGGGCAAGCGTCCGTCCGTGCCGGTTTTCGTTACGGCAGGTACGCCGCTGAAATCTATGGAAGCAGGCGACTTGGTTACGATAACATCGCCGAAGGTACGTTTCGTCTTCAATAAAGTCACAGGTATCGTATCTTCTTACAAAGTGAATGGTACGGAGTATTTTGCCGACGGCTTCGGTGTTCAGCCCAATTTCTGGCGTGGTCCCACCGACAACGATTATGGCAA
Organism: Phocaeicola sp.; assembly: GCA_041814865.1. Lineage (GTDB taxonomy): Bacteria > Bacteroidota > Bacteroidia > Bacteroidales > Bacteroidaceae > Phocaeicola. The sequence continues at coordinate 26,065 of JBGXXU010000029.1, forward strand.
TCAAATGCCTCTTCGCTTGCAAGTATGGAAACAAGCAAGCAAAAACTTCCGCGTAACACAAACTCAAACCGAACAACTCGGCGACGCCATTCGCCTGACTGCCGTTTATCAATTGCCGGCAGGCAACGAATACATTGCCACTTACGTGGTACATCCTTCGGGAGTGGTGAAAGCAGACTATGTTTTCACATCAACGGAGCGTACTTCTGGCAAAGTGGAGAAATCCGAAGACGAAGCATTGGCTACTTTCACGCCGGGCAGAGTACGGGCAGACAAAAAGACTTTGACCGTTCCGCGTATCGGTATACGTTTCCGTTTGCCTGCAAAGATGAACGAAGTGACTTATTTTGGACGTGGTCCCGAAGAAAACTACCCGGACCGCAACCATGGAACTCTGATGGGAGTGTACAAGAGTACGGCAGATGCTTTGTATTTTCCTTATATTCGCCCGCAGGAAAACGGTCACCACACGGATACGCGTTGGCTGAAACTCTCTCAGAAGAACGGGAAAGGTTTGACCATTTATGCCGATACGGAGATAGAATTCAACGCGCTGCGCAATTCGGTGGAAGATTTCGATGCGGAAGAAGCCACGCACCGCGATTATCAGTGGAAAAATCGCGACGCGGAGGAATTGAAACACGACATCTCCACGGCAGTAAATCGCAAGCCGCGTCATACGCATATCAACGACATCGCTCCCCGCAATTTCGTAGAAGTATGTATAGACTATCGTATGATGGGCGTGGGCGGTTACGACAGTTGGGGTGCGTTGCCGGAAGCACAATACCTGATTCCTGCCAATAAAGAATATAAGTGGGGATTTACATTCGTACCTAACGAAAAATAATCACTTCCTCGAAAAGAAGTTGAGTAAAACTCCCTTCCGAAAGGTGTATCGAAGCTAAGTTTCGGTACACCTTTTTTTCTTGTCGGTGCAAGATAATCGTGTCGAACCGATGTCTTTCCGCATTGATTTTTTCCGCTTGCGCAAAAACACGTTGCGCAATTTGATAGCATCATGTTGTTATCGCGATAACAACATGTTCTTATCACGATAGCAACATGATGCTATCGCGATGACAACAGCGTCAAAGAATGTTAACAACAAAACGCTGTCAGAACAGCTTACAGACGGGGTAGGGAAAAGCATGTGGAAGCACGGAAAAGGGTACGCTCCTACTCCTTATTTATATATAAGAGAAAAAAGAGAAGGCGGTAACGAAAATGCAAGCCACTGCATTGTGCCACACAGCTCTCCTTGTTTCTTCTCGACACGTCGGTTTTTCCCTCAATCGGGCAACAGGTACCGGCAGCATCAGCAACGCCGCATGGACGATAGATGCGAATGCACAAGTCTCGGTATAGCCTTTTATACGCTTACATTCCGAAAATAATACAGTGGCATTGTTTTCTTTGAACCAAAATAAGCTATATTTGCAACCTTGAATACATATAAATACTTGTGAGAATATCAATCAACTAAATAAGTAATATGCAAAACAAAGGATTCGTAAAACTCTTTGCGGCATTGCTCACCGTAGCGTGCGTCTTTTACTTATCTTTCTCTTTCGTGACCCGCTATCACATGGGTAAGGCAGAGCAAGACCCCAAAGGCGCAACGCACTATCTCGATTCTATGCAAAACGAGAAAGTGTATTTAGGGCTTTACTCGCTCAAAGAATGCCGTGAAATGGAGATTGGTTTAGGTCTTGACCTGAAAGGTGGTATGAATGTCATCCTCGAAGTTTCGGTACCGGACGTGGTGAAAAGCCTTGCCGACAACAAAGACGATGAAGCTTTCAACAAAGCCGTGGCACAAGCAGCCAAACAGCAAATCGAAAGTCAAGACGACTTTATCACACTCTTCGTTCGTAACTACAAACAGTTGGCACCGGAAGGTAAATTGGCAGAGCTTTTTGCTACGCAACAGTTGAAAGACCGCGTCACGGTACGCAGTTCCGATGCAGAAGTGGAAAAAGTATTGCGCGAAGAAGTACAGGCGGCAGTAGACAACTCGTTCAACGTGATACGCCAACGTATCGACCGCTTCGGTGTGGCACAACCCAATATCCAAGCACTCGAAGGAAGCATAGGACGTATCATGGTGGAATTGCCGGGTATCAAAGAACCCGAACGCGTCCGCAAACTCTTGCAAGGTTCTGCCAACCTCGAATTCTGGGAAACATACAATGCTAACGAAATACTGCCGGCACTGGCTTCGGCAGACAGTCGCGCTCGTCAAATTCTGAGCAACGACACCACAAGCATGGAAGCACCCGTAGACAGTGCGGCGGTGGCACAAGCCGATACGACGAAGCAGGTAGACATCGCTCAAGCACTGAAGAAAGACGAAGGCAAGCCGGCAACAAAAGAAGCGGACGAAGCAGCTCGCAAGCAAAATCCGTTGTTCAGCATTCTTGCACCCAATCAAGGCGGTGGCGGCGCCATCGTAGGCTTTGCTTTGGCAAAAGATACGGCAGAAATCAACAGAATTTTGGCAATCAAAGAAGTTGCAGACGTATTGCCACGCGATTTGAAACTCCTTTGGGGCGTTCGCGCGTCGGAAATGGATAAGAGCGGACAACTCTTCGAACTCTATGCCATCAAGTCTACCGAACGCAACGGACGTGCTCCGCTCGAAGGCGACGTTATCACCGATGCACGCAACGAATTCGACGAATTCAACAAACCTTGCGTAGGCATGACGATGAATACAGACGGTGCACGTCGTTGGGCACAACTCACCAAACA
>JBGXXU010000030.1:0-22563 GCA_041814865.1 Phocaeicola sp.
CCGGAAAGTCGGCATGACGTGCGACGTTTTTCTTTGTTCTTGGTGAGGAGTGTTTCGTTTTGCCGATTCCAAAAGCACGGAAATAAGGTGCGTCCAATATGTGTATATACTTCCTCTCCTCGTACCTCATCAACTCTCAAAGTTAGAACTTCAAACTGATAACATATAGCCGATTTGATAACAACATGTTGTCAAGTCGATAGCATCATGTTGCTATCGCGATAAGAACATGTTGCTATCGCGATGACAACAGCGTCAAAGAATGTTAACATCATAATCGCATCGAGAAGGCGTCGTAGAGGCGTTTCCCCTCTGTCGAAAAGGCGTTTTTTCGAGGCTTGTTCAAACCGTGAGAAAGATGTGGGAGCGAACGTGTTTGTGTGACAAAATACGTTTTTCCGTACCCGGAAAGTTTCATACATTATCGTGCAGTGTGTTTTCGTATGTGTCGGGATTTTCTTCGGTTGGGTTCGTTTTTCGATACGGAGAAACAGTGGTAACGGTGTTTTTGTTATGTTTTTCGCTTTATTTTGTAAAAAATGACACCGAAATGTTTCATGATATTCTTTTTTTGTTACATTCGCATCGTGGACTAATAACAAAGAGATAATGTAATTTTACACTAACCTAAAATTCTAACCATTATGATGCTACTATTAGCAAGTATCCCCGTTCTATTGCTCATCGTTCTGATGGCAGTATTCAAAATGTCGGGCGATAAGAGTGGACTCATCGCCTTAGTCGTAACAGCTATCATTGCTTTCTTCGGTTTTGATATGAATGCTCAGGACTTGGGCGTATCATTTACTTTCGGAGCATTGAAAGCCATTTCACCCATCCTTATCATCATCGTGATGGCGATTTTCAGTTACAATGTGTTGCTGAAAACGCAGAAGATTGAAGTCATCAAAGACCAGTTTTCTTCTATTTCCACAGACAAGGGAATACAAGTTCTCTTGCTGACATGGGGTTTTGGCGGTTTGCTCGAAGCAATGGCAGGCTTCGGTACAGCGGTAGCCATTCCTGCTGCCATCCTTATCAGTTTGGGTTTCAAACCGATATTCTCTGCTGTGGTCAGTTTGATAGCCAACAGTGTGGCTACGGGTTTCGGAGCAGTAGGTACACCGGTGACGGTGCTTGCTCAAGAGACGATAGAAGCCGGTGCAGACCCGGTGTTGCACGTGCAAATGCTGAGTTCGCATGTGGTGTTGCAACTCTCCGTGTTGATGTTTGTGATACCGTTCCTTCTCTTGTTCCTGACAGACCGCAGTGCGAGTAAACTGATGCGTAACATTTTCCTTTCGCTTTTGGTGGGCGGTGTTTCGCTGGTAGGACAATATCTGGCAGCGCGCTTTATGGGAGCAGAGTCTCCTGCCATCATCGGTAGCATCCTCTCCATCATCGTGATTGTGATTTACGCCAAAGTCACCGAAAGAGGTGTGGCTACGGGCAAAAAGACACATTCCACCGGCGAGATACTCAACGCATGGAGTATTTATCTTCTGATTTTGTTCTTTATCATTCTCACCAGTCCGCTCTTCCCTGCATTGCGTGCTTGGCTCAATGATGCGGTGGTTACTTCCCTTACTTTGAATTTGCAAGACGGAACAGCTTTGCCTTATACGATAAAATGGCTTACACATGCAGGCTTGTTACTCTTCTTGGGAACGTTTATCGGCGGTTTGATACAAGGCGCATCCGTAGGAACTTTGCTTACGGTGCTGTGGAATACATTCAAGCAATTGAAAAAGACATTCATAACCATTATCTCTCTCGTAGGGCTTTCCACCATCATGGGTACATCGCCCGGCGGTGGAGCGGACAGTATGATTACTGTCATTGCAACCGGATTGGCTACGGCTACCGGCAGCTTCTATCCGTTCTTTGCGCCTTTCATCGGTTGCTTGGGAACTTTCATTACGGGTAGCGATACATCTTCCAACATCTTGTTCGGTAAGTTGCAATCGTCTGTTGCAGGACAAATCGGTGTAGACCCGCAGTGGTTGGCAGCATCCAATACGGCAGGTGCTACGGGCGGTAAGATTATTTCTCCGCAAAGTATTGCCATCGCGACTTCGGCAAGCGGACAGCAAGGACAAGAAGGCGAAATACTGAAATCGGCTATACCTTATGCTTTGGGTTATGTCGTGATTACGGGCATCATTGTATACGTAGTCGTTCAGTTCGGCTTGTTATCATAAGTAGTATAAGTAAATGTTTTCCGGTTCCCTGTTATGTGAATAACGGGGAACCGTTTTTTTGTAAACGGAAATAAGGCATATCTTTGCGCCTCGATTTATGATGATGAGTATTTCGCACCATTCCGCACCACAAACCAATAAAATCAACACCCGGGCATTGAATCTGTCGGTTGAGTCTTTGTTGCTTTATCTTGTGACTCTCACAATGGGAGATATTTATAAAGTTGTCAGTCGCGGTTGCTTTTACCGGCTATCGTCGGCGTGTTGTATATTCTCTTCCGTTGTCCTCGTAAATATATTCTACAGCAAATTTTTATATAATCCTTAGTATAGAAATGAGAATTTTCTTTGTAATGTTGTTTTGTTATATTTGTGTGATGGAACATTTATCAGCACAAGAACGAATCGCACCTTACCCTAATATCGCCATCGATATGGGGAAAAAGTACGATGGAGTGAAACGCACTTTTGTTCACCTCGGTGTTTTGGGGCATTCGGAACGTGTGGATGGTTTTGCTTTCGATTTGTTGGGGCATTTCGCCAAGCAGAGGGTTAACGGTGTTCAGGCTTCGGGGCTGTGGAATATAACACGAGGTCCTGTTGATGGCGTGCAAGCAAGTTCTTTATTCAACTTCGGGAGTCATATACATGGTTTTCAGTTAACAGGTCTTCTCAACATCACGACTTCGTCTGCCCATGGTATTCAAATAGCAGGTGTCACCAACTTGTCCATCGACGGTAAAGGTTTGACACAAATAGCACTCAACAACATTGTGCTAAAAGACTTGGAAGGTGTGCAAGTTGGTATCAACAATTATGCAGGGAGTCTGAAAGGTGTGCAGGTAGGTTTGTTGAATATCTCAGATGGCGAACGCATGCATGGTGTGCAGGTTGGTTTAATCAACATAAGCCGGGATACAAGTGCAGTGAAAGTCGGTTTGGTGAATATAAATCCCACTACCCGTATTCAAATGATGGTGTTTGCTGGTAATAATACGAAGTTGAACGGTGCAATACGTTTTCGCAACGAACACTTTTATTCCATATTGGGAGCTGGACTGTATAATAAGGGACTGGACGATAAGTTTTCGGGAACATTATATTATAGGGCAGGTTTGCACTATGCAATTGCTTCTCGCTGGAGAGTTTGTGGCGATGTCGGCTTTGCTCATTTGGAGAACTCGGAAAAAGATACTAATTACGAAGCCCAACGTATGTTTGCCTTGCAAACGCGTTTGGGAATAGAGTATAAATGCTCCTCTAAGTTGGCGGTTTTCGGAACGGGCGGTCATAGTATGCAGAGAAGATATGGCAGGCATCATAGCTTTGCACACAAACCTATTGTCGAATTGGGTATTTTATTGTTTTGATAATTATGGAAAAGAAATTGCTTCGTCGTTCTCTGTTTCTTTTGTTGATGGTAGGTTTATCTGCAATGTCGATTTGGGGACAATACTATAGAGATACGACCTATTACTTCGGTAAAGATTTAGGGCTGAAAAAGCCTCGCATACTGCCCGATTCTGCTTTTGCTTTGAAAGAATATGGATTTCAAGTTTCGAAGAGACCATTTCGTGCCGCTGCCGAAACTTTTCTAATAAATGCCGGAGTATGGTCTTTTGACAGATTTGTTCTCAATGAAGAGTTTGCACACGTCACAATGCGCACTATAACGGATAATATCAAACAAGGGTTCGTTTGGGATAACGATAAATTCTCTACCAATCTGTTTGCTCATCCGTATCATGGTGGACTTTATTTTAATGCTGCTCGTTCCAACAATATGTCGTTTTGGGAGTCTGTACCTTACGCCGCAGCGGGTAGTCTGATGTGGGAATTCATGGCAGAACGTGAACCTGCTGCTCTCAACGATTGGATAGCTACGACTGTGGGAGGAGTGGCTTTAGGAGAGGTAACTCATCGCATTTCTCTGATGGTAATAGACGAGAGTGAACGCGGAATGGCGCGTGTGGGACGTGAGTTTCTGGGCTTTTTGGCTTCGCCTATTCGGGGGCTAAACCGTATGATAAACGGAGATATGTTCAGAGTAAAGTCTAAACGCTTCAAGTATCATGATTTTTACAAAACACCTGTGCGTTTGGATATAGGGGTGGGCGCACGTTATTTGGCAGACGACCGTCACTTTTTTCGTGGAGAGCATGCTCCTTATCTAAACATCAGTATGACTTACGGCGATGCTTTTGATACGACTCATCGCAGTGCATATGATTATTTTACATTCAATCTTACAGCAAATCTTTCGCCAAATCAACCACTCATAAGCGAAGTAAATCTTACAGGCAAACTATGGGCTACTCCTGTGGATATAGACAAAAGAGTGGATATGATGTTCGGTATATTCCAACACTTCAATTATTACGATTCCGAGCCGGTCATCAATGGCGTATCTGCCACTCCTTATAAAATATCCGAGGCAGCTTCGATAGGAGCGGGAGCTGTCTTTCGTTTTCCCTATCAAAATGAAAACAGTCATATCGAACAACGGCTTTTTGCAAGTGGCGTGTTGTTGGGTGGCAGTTTGTCCGACTATTATAATGTGATAGATCGCAATTATAATATGGGTAGCGGCTATAGTTTGCACAGCAGTACGCAGATAAGTTTAGGCAGATGGGCAACGTTGCGTTTGATGATGAAACATTTGCGTCTGTTCACCTGGAAAGGCTATACATCCGAAAAATTGGCAAGTTCCGACCCTTTATATCTTAATTCGCAAGGCGATAAAGGGCATGCATCGCTGACGATTTTGCGCGGACGACTGAAGGTGGCATTGACCGAGGGCTTGGATTTGGGTTTTGAAACGCAATACTTCTTACGTCATACGGATTATAGCTTTCATAGCGATGTGGATTATCGTACCTTTGAAACACGTGTCGGTTTATATTGTCATTTCTGATTTTTAATTTTCACTTTTCACTTTCGAGAACTTTGGCAAAAGTGTTCTGTTTTTCCAGCAAACAAAAAGCTTCTCTTCATACCTCGTCAACTCCTAAACTTTAGAACTCCAAATAGGCTGTATATAATCGATTTGATAACAACATGTACACAAGTTGATAGCAATAGTGTTAAAGATTGTTAGCGTAATAATCGCATTGAAAAGGTATTGTGACGACGTTTTGTTTGAACAAGGAAATTTGTCTTTGGAGATAGCTTTTGGGTTATCGAAAGACCGTATTTTCCCTATTTTGTACAGATAAATAAGTCTGCCTTTGCATAAATATACGGAGAAAGGAAGCATCTCCGTATATTTATACACTTTTATTTTCTCTTTTGCGTGAACTTCTTGTATTCAAAAAGGAGTGGAAAAGACAACTCGGAGAGGGATTTATCGTACGTAAGATTGCGATAGAAAACTTTCGACTTATTGACTTATCAATTATATTTGCATGTATATAAAGGTTACATAACATCAGTATATGGATAATGAAATAAGATTGAAAACGGAAGAGCGTGTCATAGAACTGCTGAAAACCGTATATGACCCCGAAATCCCCGTAGATATATACAATCTCGGACTCATTTATAAAATAGATATACAAGACGATGGCAAGTTGGTTTTGGACATGACATTGACGGCTCCGAATTGTCCTGCGGCGGACTTTATCGTGGAAGACGTACGTATCCGTATGAATACCATCGAGGAACTGACCGATGTGCAAATCAATCTCGTCTTCGAACCGGCATGGAGCCGTGATATGATGAGCGAGGAGGCACTGCTCGAGCTTGGTTTCCTGTAAAACTCTGACGCAAATGAGAAAGAACGTTTATTTCCTGTCCGATGCGCATCTCGGTTCGCGTGCCATACAGAGCCGACGCATGCACGAACGTCGTTTGGTCAATTTCCTGGACCAGATTAAACACGAGGCTGCAGCTGTATATCTGATGGGCGATATGTTCGACTTTTGGTACGAATACAAGATGGTAGTGCCCAAAGGCTTTACACGCTTTTTGGGAAAGCTGTCTGAACTCACGGATTTGGGAGTGGAGGTGCACTTCTTTATCGGAAATCATGACCTTTGGTGTGGCGATTACTTGCAGGAAGAATGCGGTGTGATACTGCACAGACAACCGCAAACGTGTGAGATTTATGGCAAACTCTTCTACCTGGCACACGGAGATGGCTTGGGAGAAACGGATTGGAAATACAAGTGTCTTCGCTCCATGTTTCACAGCAAATTCTTACAACGAATGTTCTCGATGCTTCATCCCCGTTGGGCAATTGATTTCGGGTTGGAATGGGCGAAACACAGTCGTCTGAAACACGAACGTTACGGAGTGCCTGAGTTTATGGGTGAAGACAAGGAGTATTTGGTTTGTTACTCGAAGGACTATCTGAAGACGCATCCCGATATAAATTTCTTCGTTTACGGGCACCGTCATATTATGCTCGACTTGATGTTGACGAAGGAAAGTCGTATCCTGATATTGGGCGATTGGGTACAAGAGTTTTCCTATGCGGTTTTCGATGGAGAAAACATGTTTCTCGAACAGTTCGTGGAAGGAGAGACGCATTTGTCCCCAACACATACTTGAATAGGAAAAGCCGGGCAAAACACATTGTTTGTGTGAAAAGCCTGTTTTACCTATTTTTGCATGAGTATATTTTAGCAAAGAAAAACATATAAATAAGATGACACTCGTACAACGTATTACCAGGCTTTCCCAGATGAGTATCGCCTCGAGCGTATTACTCTTTTTGGCAGCTATTGCCGCAGCCATTGTAGCCAACTCCCCTTGGGCGGAAGATTATTTCAGAATACTCAATCATGAAATGCATTTGCAAATAGGTAGTTTCAATCTGTTTGCGCATGGAGGTCATCCACTCAGAGTCATAGAGTTCATCAACGATGGTTTGATGGCGATTTTCTTTTTCATGGTGGGATTGGAAATAAAACGCGAAGTCTTGGAAGGCGACTTGTCGTCTGTTCGTAAGGCGTTGTTGCCATTTATCGCCGCTTGCGGTGGTATGTTAGTGCCTGTGTTGGTGTATGCTTCCTTTTGTACTCCCGGAACTGTGGAGGCACGCGGCTTGGCTATTCCTATGGCTACGGATATCGCTTTCTCTTTGGGGGTGCTTAGTTTGTTGGGAAGTCGCGTACCTGTCAGCCTGAAGATTTTTCTTACCGCGCTTGCCGTTGTAGATGATATAGGTGGCATCCTTGTGATAGCTGTCTTTTACAGTTCTCATTTGTCGTTGGGCTACCTTGCCGTAGCGACTATGATGTTTCTCCTGTTATACTATTTGAGCAAGAGATACGAGTTGACCAATCTTTTCCTGCTCGTTTATGGTGCTGTCGTTTGGTATCTCTTTTTACAGTCGGGTATTCACAGTACTATCGCAGGTGTATTGTTGGCGTTTTGTGTACGGGCGCGTCCTCAGTTGGGAGTGGGAAGATACGTGGAGCGTATTCGCACGCGTATTCAGAACTTCCCCGTGCTGAAAGACGAAAAAAGAGTTCTGACTGCCGACCAGTTGCATCAGTTGGAAGAAATAGCTCGTATCTCCAAACGAGTGGTAGGACCTATGCAGAGACTTGAAGAAGGTTTGCACAGTGCCGTCAATTTCTGGATTTTGCCGTTGTTTGCTTTTGTCAATGCAGGATTGGTTGTCGGAGGCGAAGGTGGCTTGCTTACGCCTGTGACGTTGGGTGTTGCCGGTGGTTTGGTGTTGGGTAAATTTATCGGTATTTTCAGCTTTACATGGTTGTCGGTGAAGACGGGCTTGACACCGCGTCCTGAAGGAATGACTTGGGGCAGTCTTGCCGGCGTGGCATTATTGGGTGGTATCGGATTTACCGTTTCCTTGTTTATCGGCAATCTCTCGTTCGGTCAGAATTATCCCGAATTGTTAGACCAAGCCAAGTTGGGTGTCATCGGAGGTTCGTTGTTTGCCGGTATCTTGGGATATACCGTTCTACAAATAACTTTGCCCAAAGAAACGAAGGAAGAAACGGAGATACCTTGTGAATGATAAGAGCGGGTGAGGCTCACTCGCTTGTTTCAGTGTTGTAGCACGCCAAATTATGAAAATTGGCGTGCTGTTTTTGTATGAGAAAGACAGTTCTTGAATGTATTTATCCGTCTTTGTAAAACCTTTTACGCTGAACGAAAACTTGCTTTGAAATCTTTTTGAAATAATGCGGAAATCTTTCCATAATTACTTCCTTTTTTCTTCTTACTCATTGCTTTTCTCTTTATCTTTGTGCGACAAAATGCAATATAATTCTTAATAACTAAATATGTCAAATGTAATTAAACTTCGCAAGGGTTTAGACATCAACCTGCAAGGAAAAGCTAAGCCCGAAGTTCTGTCTGTAAAAGATTCGGAGATATACTCCATCTTTCCCGAAGATTTTACCGGCATTACTCCTAAAGTGGTTGTAAAAGAACAAGACTACGTGAAGGTCGGCGATGCTTTGTTTGTGGACAAGAATCATCCCGATTTGAAAATTGTTTCTCCTGTGAGCGGTACTGTGACGGCAGTGGTACGTGGTGAACGTCGCAGAGTGTTGTATATAACAATACGCCCCGAAGCAACTCAAAATCATGTGGAATTTGGTAAGACAGATGTTGCAAGCCTGAATGCAGAAACAGCAAAAGAATTGCTGCTCCGCTCAGGTTTGTTTGCTTTTGTACGTCAACGTCCTTATGATGTGGTGGCAGACCCGACAATAGCTCCTCGTGCTATTTTCGTTACAGCTTTCGACAGCGCACCGTTGGCACCCGATTTCGAACTTGCACTCAAGGGAGAAGAAGCGCATTTCCAATCAGGCTTGACGCTGTTGTCTAAGGTCGCAAAAACTTATTTGAGCATCAGTAAAAAGCAGAAAGCCCAAGCTCTGACAACAGCAAAGGATGTTACCATCAATGTGTTTGACGGTCCTCATCCTGCCGGCAATGTGGGAGTGCAAATCAATCATATTGCTCCCGTAAACAAGGGAGAAACTGTGTGGACACTCGATGCGGAAGCAGTATTGTTTATCGGTCGCCTTTTGGCTACAGGTCGTGTGGACTTCACGCGTTTGGTAGCTGTGACCGGTTCAGAAGTGTTGAACCCGGCTTATTGTCGTATGAAGATTGGAACGCAAGTTTCTGTGGCTTTGGCAGGAAATGTGAAGACAGAACAATCGTTGCGTTATATCAGCGGCAATGTTTTGACCGGGAAACAGATACCTGCCGATGGTTTCTTGGGTGCATTCCACAGTCAATTGACGGTTATTCCTGAAGGCGAACACATGCATGAAATGTTCGGATGGATTATGCCTCGCTTCAATCAGTTCAGTACGAGTCGTTCTTATTTCAGTTGGTTGTTGGGCAAGAAAGAATATGCTTTTGATACTCGTCTGAAAGGTGGCAAACGTCACATGATTATGTCTGACGAGTATGAACGTGTATTGCCAATGGATATTCTACCGGAGTATCTTATTAAAGCCATTATAGCCGGTGATATAGACCGTATGGAGAAATTGGGTATTTACGAAGTGGCTCCCGAAGACTTTGCATTGTGCGAGTTCGTTTGTTCGTCGAAGATGGAACTTCAGCGCATTGTGCGCAATGGATTGGATATGCTCCGTAAAGAAATGTGCTAATCGAAACAATAATTACATATAATATAAATGAAAGCATTAAGAAATTATCTTGATAAGATAAAGCCCCACTTTGAAGAGGGAGGCAAGCTGCACGCCTTTCATTCCGTGTTCGACGGTATCGAGACATTCCTTTATGTCCCCAATACCACGTCGAAAAAACTCGGAACTCATATTCATGATGCCATAGACAGTAAACGCATCATGTCTTTCGTGGTGATAGCTCTTCTGCCGGCATTGTTGTTCGGTATGTATAACGTGGGTTATCAGCATTTCAAGTTTGCTGGTGTAGAAGCCGATTTCATGGAAATGTTTATATACGGTTTCCTTGCCGTATTACCTAAAATCATCGTGTCTTACGGCGTCGGGTTGGGAATTGAATTCGTGGTGGCTCAATGGAAAAAAGAAGAAATCCAAGAAGGCTTCCTTGTATCGGGTATGTTGATACCTATGATTGTGCCCATAGACTGTCCTTTGTGGATGTTGGCTGTAGCTACAGCTTTTTCCGTGATATTCTGTAAAGAAGTTTTTGGAGGAACAGGTATGAATATCTTCAATCCTGCATTGGTTACACGTGCATTCTTATTCTTTGCTTATCCGACAAAGATGTCGGGTGACCAAGTTTGGGTTTCGGGTGATACTGTCTTTGGCATGGGAGCGCATATCGATGGTTTGACTGCCGCTACTGCTCTCGGACAAGCATCCACAGCAACAGGCAATGTACCACCTGCTTTTTCTTGGGATATGGTGACAGGTCTTATTCCGGGTTCTATCGGTGAAACCAGTGTGATAGCTATTGCTATTGGTGCAGTGATACTCTTGTGGAGCGGCGTGGCAAGTTGGCGTATTATGTTGTCTGTATTTGCAGGCGGTGCGCTGGTAGGATGGCTCTTTAATGAGTTTGGTCCCGATACGGCTATGGCGAATATGCCTTGGTGGCAACATCTTTGTCTTGGTGGCTTTGCTTTCGGTGCCGTTTTTATGGCAACAGACCCTGTTACAGCATCGCGTACCAATACTGGTAAGTATATCTATGGTTTCCTTATCGGGCTTATGGCGATAGTGGTGCGTGTGTTGAACCCCGGTTATCCCGAAGGTATGATGCTTGCTATCTTGTTGATGAACATCTTTGCGCCATTGATTGATTATTATGTGATGCAAAGCAACATCGCTCGTCGTGAGAAACGTTTATTGTCTAACACTAAATAATACATCACCATGAATACCAATAGCAATTCATATACTATCATTTATGCGGCGGTAATGGTGGTTATCGTAGCATTCTTGTTGGCTTTCGTCAACTCTGCATTGAGTGAGAAGCAAGCAAAGAATATCGAACTTGATACTAAGAAGCAAATCCTTTCAGCTTTGGGTATAAAAGATGTGGCGGATGCTGATGCCGAATACGCTAAAATCGTGAAATCGGATATGTTGGTGCAAGCAGATGGTACACTTTTGCCTTATGAAGGTAAGTTTATTACTAACTATGAAAAAGATAGCAAAGAAAATAATAACAACCATCTCTTCGTTTGTGAAGTAAACGGAGCAACAAAATATGTCATCCCAGTATATGGCGTAGGTCTTTGGGGAGCAATTTGGGGCTACGTCGCATTGAACGAGGATAAGAACTCTGTTTACGGAACGTATTTTTCGCATGCATCGGAGACTCCCGGATTGGGTGCTGAAATTGCGGGTGAGCCATTTCAAAATGCTTTCAAAGAAAAGAAAGTATTGGAAGGAGAAAATATCGGACTTGGTGTAGCACAAAGCGGAAAAGTCGATAACGCAGAGTTTCAGGTTGACGGACTTTCCGGTAGTACCATTACTTGTAAAGCAGTGGACAAAATGCTGAAAGGATGTATGGGAAATTACACGAAATTCCTTATCTCTAAATAATAAAAGAAACAGATAGAAATATGGGACAATTATTTTCTGCAAAGAATAGAGAAGTGCTTACTTCACCGATTGGCATCAACAACCCTGTGACTGTACAGGTGTTGGGAATTTGCTCGGCGTTGGCGGTGACTTCCAAGTTGGAACCTGCCATTGTGATGGGACTTTCGGTAACCATCATCACTGCATTTTCCAATATCGTGATTTCATTGATTCGTAAAACGATACCTAATCGTATTCGTATTATTGTGCAACTCGTGGTTGTAGCTGCACTTGTTACCGTTGTGAGTGAAATGCTTAAAGCTTTTGCTTATGATGTAAGTGTGCAACTTTCTGTGTACGTGGGCTTGATTATTACCAACTGTATATTGATGGGGCGTTTGGAAGCTTTCGCAATGTCGAATGCACCTTGGGAGTCTTGTCTCGATGGTATCGGTAACGGTTTGGGGTATGCCAAAGTTTTGGTTATCGTGGCTTTCTTCCGCGAACTTTTAGGTTCGGGTACTTTATTGGGTTTCAATATCCTGAATTATCCGGCTTTGAAAGAAATGGGCTATGTGAACAATGGTTTGATGCTCATGCCGCCTATGGCGTTGATTATCTCTGCCTGCCTTATTTGGTATCAGCGTGCGAAACATAAGGAATTACAAGAAGACTAAACAAAAAACAGACAGACATTATGGAACATTTTTTCAGTTTATTGGTCCGTTCGATTTTTGTGGACAATATGATATTCGCATTCTTCCTCGGTATGTGTTCGTACCTTGCTGTGTCGAAGAATGTAAAGACTGCCATGGGGTTGGGTATAGCCGTTATCTTCGTGTTATTGGTGACACTCCCCGTCAATTATCTGTTGCAGACAGAGGTGTTGAGTGCGGATGGTATCTTGGGTATAGACCTTAGCTTCTTGAGTTTTATCTTGTTTATTGCCGTGATAGCAGGTATCGTGCAATTGGTAGAAATGGCGGTAGAACGTTTCAGCCCTTCGCTGTACGCATCGCTTGGTATTTTCTTACCACTTATTGCTGTAAACTGCGCCATCATGGGAGCTTCGCTTTTCATGCAACAACGTATCAACCTTGCGCCATCCGACCCTAAATATATAGGTAGCGTATTGGATGCCGTTTCTTATGCATTGGGTTCCGGTATCGGTTGGTTGCTGGCGATTGTAGGTTTGGCTGCCATTCGTGAAAAGATGGCTTATTCGGATGTGCCGAAACCTTTGCGTGGTTTGGGTATTACGTTTATCGTGGTAGGCTTGATGGCTATTGCTTTCATGTGCTTCTCTGGTTTGAATATCTAATTAGGAGGAATAACAACAATGGATATGACTTTTATTTTAGCAAGTATTGGGGTTTTCCTCGTGACCATTCTTGTATTGGTTATCATCTTGCTCGTAGCAAAGAAATTCTTGGTGGTTTCCGGTAACGTCAAACTGACCATCAATAACGAACAACCTATCGAAGTAGAATCCGGTTCTACACTGCTCAATACATTGGCTGTAAACAACATTTATCTTTCGTCGGCTTGTGGCGGTAAGGGTTCTTGCGGTCAATGTAAGTGTCAGGTGACGGAAGGGGGCGGTGAGATTTTGCCTTCGGAAGTACCGCATTTCAGCCGTAAGCAACAAAAAGACCACTGGCGTTTGGGCTGTCAAGTGAAGATAAAGAGCGATATGTCTATCAAGATAGACGAATCCGTGATGGGAGTGAAGGAGTGGGAATGCGAAGTGATTTCCAACAAGAACGTCGCAACCTTTATCAAAGAGTTTATCGTGGCTTTGCCTCCGGGAGAACACATGGACTTTATCCCCGGTTCTTATGCACAGATTAAGATACCCAAGTTCAGTATGGACTATGACAAGGATATAGACAAATCGCTCATAGGCGAAGATTATATCAAGGCATGGGAGCAATTCGGGCTTTTCGGTTTGAAATGTACCAATACGGAAGAAACGGTACGTGCTTACTCTATGGCAAACTATCCGGCAGAAGGAGACCGCATCATGTTGACGGTACGTATTGCAACACCACCCTTCAAACCGAAACCGCAAACAGGTTTCATGGATGTGAGTCCGGGTATCGCTTCTTCGTACATCTTTACGCTGAAGCCGGGTGACAAGGTGACGATGAGTGGACCTTATGGAGATTTCCACCCGATATTCGACTCGAAGAAAGAGATGATGTGGATAGGTGGTGGTGCAGGTATGGCTCCGCTTCGTGCACAAATCATGCACATGACGAAGACACTGCATACGACAGACCGCGAAATGCACTATTTCTATGGTGCTCGTGCCTTGAACGAAGTGTTCTATTTGGAAGACTTCTTGCAGTTGGAAAGAGATTTCCCCAATTTCAAATTCCACTTGGCACTCGACCGTCCCGACCCTGCTGCCGATGCTGCAGGTGTGAAATACACACCGGGATTTGTGCATCAAGTGATTTACGAAACTTATCTCAAGAATCACGAAGCACCGGAAGATATCGAATACTACATGTGTGGTCCCGGTCCGATGTCGAATGCTGTACAGCAAATGCTGGATAGCCTCGGCGTAGACCCGCAATCTATCATGTTCGACAACTTTGGCGCATAATGTGACCTGAATTAAAGCTTGGTACTTTGTAATCTCCTCGACAGGAATGTTTCTGTCGAGGAGATTTTTTTGTTTTCACGTTTTGTGTCTGCGATGGAGGAGTGTATTCCTTTCCTTATTATAAGGAAGCAAAAACGTCCCCAACGGTATGGAATATCTTGGTTTCTGATAGTGGGAAAACACCTCTATAATGCCTTCCTGATGGGATTTTATTGTTAACATTCTTTGACGCTGTTGTCATCGCGATAGCAACATGTTCTTATCGCGATGACAACATGATGCTATCGACTTGACAACATGTTGTTATCAAATTGGCAATATATAGCTGATTTGAAGAAACGAGTTTTTGAGTCGACAAGAGAAAGTTTTTTGCACAAGCGTTGCATAGCAAAAACGATGGTATCGACGCTATGAAAAAAATGGCAGAGCCGACCTCTTGGTGTAAACGCCGGTTGTCATCGGGAATAGTGTAAAAAGGTGATTTCGGCGTGCTCGGAGTGTCGTATTTTTGCACGGTTTATTGTGTCATTGGCAGATAGTCCGTATATTTGACAATATGAAATATATATTCGGTTGTATCACCATCTGGTTTCTGTGTGGCATCGGGATGCTGACGGCGCAAACGCCGGCTCAGGTGCAACAGCTGTTTGAAAACAAACAGTTTGCGGAAGTCAAACCTTTGCTCAAGAACTTACTGCAAAAGGCATCGGGTAATGTGCGCTATAATTATATGTATGGAGCAGCTTGTGTGGAAACGGGAGCTTACGATGAAGCCATCCCTTATTTGCGCAAAGCCAATCCCAAGCGACAGCCCGAAGTCCATGCTTATCTGGCAAAGGCTTTGCAGGAAACTTATCGCTTCGACGAGGCGGTCACGGCATGGGAAGGCTGTATAGCATGGCAAACCAAGAAGAAACAAAATACGGACGTTGCACTTGCGGCATTGGAACGTGCCAAAAAGGGTGGCAGAATGCTACGCAATGTAGAGGAAATCCTTGTCGTAGACAGTATTGTCGTGGAAAAAACACAGCTGCTTCGGCATTTGTTCTGTGGCAAAGACATAGGTAAAATAGCTTGGGCATCCGACGATGCAAACAGACAGCGCACTGCACACGTGAATGATTGGGGTGATAAGGAACTGGTCGCTTTGGCAGATGATAACGGAAATACCGGCTTGTATGCGAGGATGAAACAGTTCGGTGCATGGAGCGAACCGGAGCCCATCGCTTCGCTCAATAAAAACGGTACGCAGGTGAACTTTCCTTTTCTATCGCCCGACGGAGTTACGCTTTATTTCGCCTCCGACGACAAAGAAGGCATGGGTGGATACGATATCTATGTGACGCGTTACGATGCAGAGAGCGGGAGCTATTTGAAAGCAGAGAATTTGGGCTTCCCCTTCAATTCTCCTTTCAACGATTATTTGTATATCGTCAACGAAGAAGTTGGTGTGGGTTGGTTTGTTTCAGACCGTTATCAGCCGGAGGGTATGGCGTGTATCTATGTGTTTGTACCGAACAAGAACCGCAAGGTGTACGATTATGATACCACGCCATTGGAACGTTTGACGGCTTTGGCGCGTTTGCTGCCCATCAGTGTTACACAGCATGACAAAGCTGCACTTGCCGAAGCACAAAAAAACATACCGCAGGAAACGGAGGAGATATCCGACTTCTCGAGACAAGAGTCTTGGAAGGAACCTATTGTCATTAATGATAAATACAGGTATTGGACTGTCAAGACTTTTAGTTCCCGGGAAGCCGCCAAGTTGGTAACATTGTTGAAAGAGAAAGAAAAACTGTACGACGAACAGAAAACCGTCATCGAACGATTGAGAGAAAAATACCACGCGGGCGATATCGCAGTGGGAGAAGATATATTGAGTCTCGAAGCGGAAATACGTCAACTTGGCAGAGAGTTGGACAAATTGCGCTTGGAAGTCATTCGTTTGGAACAGGAAAAGATAAACCGTTAAAACACAACCGTATATGGAACTTATTATTCTTATCTCTATTCTTCTGGCAGCGGTTCTATTGTTTGCCTTAGAGCTGTTTGTACTTCCCGGTATCAGCTTGGCAGGTATAGCTTCCGCCGCTTTGTATTTCTATGCTATCTACTTCGCTTTTACGGAGCTGGGTTATTCCGAAGGTATTTTTACCATCATCGCTTCCTTACTGACGGTATTGCTTACCATCAGATGGTTCATGAAATCCAAAAAGCTCGAAAAGTATTCGCTGAAAGAGAAAATGGCAGACCCTGTCAATATAGTGGAAGAACTCAATCTGAAAGTAGGAGATAAGGGGACAGCCATCACGCGTCTTTCTCTTATCGGCAACGCCACATTCGGCGGCATGCCGGTGGAAGTTTACAGCACCGAAGGACTTATCGAAGAACAAACACCGATAGAAATCATTCGTATAGAGAAAGCTACGATTTATGTCAAGAAACAACAATAACCTCAAATAAATTATGGACATGTCAATAGACTCTGCAATCTTTCCCCTCATTTTAGCGGGGCTTGGAATTTTATTCCTGGTTGTATTTTTTCATTATGTGCCGTTCTTCCTTTGGTTGTCGGCAAAAGTTTCGGGAGTGAAGATATCGCTCATTCAGTTGTTCCTGATGCGTATCCGTAACGTTCCGCCTTATACCATAGTGCCGGCAATGATAGAAGCGCACAAAGCAGGTTTGAGCAATATCACACGCGACGAACTCGAAGCACACTACATGGCAGGCGGACATGTGGAACGTGTGGTGCATGCCCTCGTTTCCGCATCGAAAGCCAACATAGAACTCTCTTTCCAAATGGCAACGGGTATCGACTTGGCAGGTCGCGATGTATTCGAAGCGGTACAGATGTCGGTCAATCCGAAAGTTATCGACACTCCTCCCGTAGCGGCAGTTGCCAAAGACGGTATTCAGCTGATAGCCAAAGCTCGTGTTACGGTACGTGCCAATATCCGTCAGTTGGTGGGTGGAGCAGGCGAGGATACTATCTTGGCACGTGTGGGCGAAGGTATCGTATCTTCCATCGGTTCGTCCGAAAATCACAAGTCGGTGTTGGAAAATCCCGATTCTATCTCTAAACTCGTGTTGCGCAAAGGACTTGATGCAGGAACGGCATTTGAAATCCTGTCTATCGACATCGCCGATATAGATATAGGTAAGAACATCGGTGCTTCTTTGCAAATAGACCAAGCCAATGCAGACAAAAACATTGCGCAAGCCAAAGCCGAAGAACGCCGTGCGATGGCTGTGGCACTCGAACAGGAAATGAAAGCCAAAGCCGAAGAAGCACGTGCCAATGTGATACAAGCCGAAGCCGAAGTGCCTAAAGCTATGGCAGATGCTTTCCGACAAGGCAACTTGGGTATCATGGATTACTACCGTATGAAGAATATACAGGCAGATACTACCATGCGCGAAAACATAGCACAACCGGAAGGTTTTCAGGCAGGACATGAACCCCTGAGCAAGTAATATCATTTGAAAAAGAACAGGCTATGAGTTGGCATGGTGGTAAGAACTGCCTGCCGGCTCATTTCCGTGAAAAGCAGTATAAGTTATGAAAAAGTATTTTGCACCCTCCGAACTGATTATCAACGAAGACGGTTCGGTATTTCATCTCCATGTCAGACCGGAACAGTTGGCAGACAAAGTGATTTTGGTAGGCGACCCCGGCAGAGTCGCGTTGGTGGCTTCGTTTTTTGACAAAGTGGAGTTCGAAGTAGAAAGTCGCGAGTTTCGTACAGCTACGGGAAATTACAAAGGAAAACGCATTACTGTCATTTCCACAGGAATAGGTTGTGACAATGTAGACATCGTGATGAACGAAATAGATGCTTTGGCAAACATAGACTTCGGTACACGCCGGGAGAAAGACCGTTTGCGCAGTCTCGAAATAGTGCGCATCGGTACTTGTGGAGGATTGCAACCCTTTACGCCGATAGGTACATTCCTTTGTTCGGCGAAGTCGGTAGGTTTCGATGGCTTGCTCAACTTTTACGAAGGACGCAATGCCGTGTGCGATTTACCTTTCGAACGTGCCTTATTGAACCATTTAGGTTGGTCGGGAAATATCTGTCAGTCTGCGCCTTATGTGATAGATGCCGATGCAGAATTGATGGAACGTATTGCCGGAGATGATATGATACGTGGCGTGACGGTGGCTTGTGGCGGTTTCTATGGTCCGCAAGGCAGACAGTTGCGTATTCCATTGGCAGACCCCGCGCAAAACGAGAAACTGCAATCGTTTGAGTATGGTAAATGGCGTATTACCAATTTCGAGATGGAGAGTTCGGCATTGGCAGGTTTGGCGCGCTTGATGGGACACAGAGCAACAACGGTTTGTATGGTGATAGCCAACCGTTTTGCGCACGAAGCCAATACCGGTTACAAAAATCAAATCAGCGATTTGATACGCACGGTTTTGGAACGTATCTGATGCTATTTGCTTTGGGGGCATTTCGCGTTTTTATAGAACGAAAGCCCATCTTCGGATAATGTTTTGCCGATATAAGATACCCTTGCATAGATTACTTTTTTCTATGTGGGGGTATTTTTGTATAGATGCGGAAGAGTTTGTATTCTTTGGTTGTTCCTATCTCTCTCCTCGAACGGATTAGTATTTGAATGTTACTCGTAATAAAATCTCGCGAGGGCGAAGGGTAGTGGTGCGACGAAAGATATCCGATGCGATATTTTGCACCACAAAATACTGCTCTGCTCCCCAAAGATTATCAGCTATCAATTCTATTTTGTATCGCTTTGCCGTGTATTGCATCGATACATCCAGAAAATTCATTACAGGCAATCGTTTTCCGTTGTCATTGGTGATAAGACTTTCTGCGTCCAATGTGAAAGAGAGTTTTTCCATAGGGGAGAGAGATAACGATGTGTTCCAATGCCAGGTATAGCCTGAGCTGTTCATACCCGGTAACTGTACGATAGAGCGTGTATATGTAGCTTTTATATCAAGATTTGCCCAACTGAAAGGCGCGCATGTGCATGATGGACTTATTTTCAAAAAATAGTTTCTCATATCGTTGCGTATCTGTTGACGCAAAATAGGTGTACGGGCAAATACTCCGTCGGCTTCTAAAAAGAATGTCGAGCTGATGGTGTTTATATATTGTGAGAAATAAATCCGTGAAGTCACCATATCCCGATGAGTGTTTGTCTTTATTTGCGTGGTATTCGTTTCTTTATCGTTGACGGTGGTAGAAGAGAGAAAGTTCGTCTTTGTACGTGAAGCCGAGAGAACGTAAGACGAGAAGAAACCATTCTCCGGTCGTTTGTATTCTATGCTGTATCCCATGCTGAAAGAGGTGCTGTGCGGAAGACTTAGTATGTGTGTTTGCATCAACGAAGCATAATTTGTACGTATGGGTAGTAGGAGAAAACGTGTCAAATCGTGGTCTTGTTTTGTATTTACCGCACCATTCAGACGCAAGGACAACCGGGCATTCGGACGGTAATTCACGTTGAGACGTGTACCGGGCAATATCTTGCGTAGTCGATACTCGGTTGGTGTATTGTCGGGTAATAAATAATCGTATTCTTCCCAAATGAATTTAACGGGGAAGCTTAAACTGTATTGCCAATTACCTACGGCGCGTTCTATGGCAGGTATGGTAGTAATGTTGATACCACCGCCTTTTGCCATATCTTCAGACAGAGGGCGATTGCCTGCGGTGTATAATGTGCCGTAATTTGCTTCCATCTGTACATTGCCCGACAGTGTATGATGTTTGTCCAACGTCATACCGTATCCCGTACCGAAAGCTGCTGTGAAATTGCGTCCCCATACTTCCTGCTCGAAAGCGTAATCACCGTCGGGTACATAAAGACGGGATGTCGGAGTGTTGGAAAATAGGAAATTGCCACTCAGTTCCAAGAGATTGTTTTTCTCCGAGCGGAGTTTATAATGCAGATTGTCTTCGAAAGTATATTGCTTTGCCTTGCCTTTTTGAAGAAAAGACGATGTGTTGCGTATCAAATCCTGTTGCATCTCCGTATGGTCGAAAGAGGCTTTGAAGCGATTGAGTACATAGCGTTTCTGAGAATTGTCCAAGTATTCCAAACCTGTCGATGCCATGTGTGTGCGATAGGCAGATACCGTGGACTCTCTGTAATGTATGGGAATGTTGCCCGTGTACAGCTCATTTTCGGAAAAGTGGAGCTTTTTTTGCTTGTCGTAACTGTATCCTATATTGTACTTGAAGGTTTTGTCTTCGCCTAATTTGTGTAAGCCATTGACCGTACTGCCTGATGTGCGCGTTTCGGGTGTATGACGCTTGTCTGCTCCGGGTATCTTGTTATCGGGTAATATATTGGACACGATGGAGCGAGGAGCAGCCCAAAGTGTGGTGATATGTTGGGTCAAAGGTTCGGTAGTATTGTTTGTGCCTGCCATTGTGAGATACTGTACTTTACTGTTGACAAGAAGTGCTGTACCTCGCGCCTCGTAGAGTGGTGTCTTGTTGTGATGTTGAGTACCGATACCGGCAGTAATATCGCCCGATGGACGAAGCATATTCTTGTTTTTCAGACGTATGTTGAGCGTCGTGCCTTCGCTTGCACGTAGTCCTCGCAATGATTTGACGGGTTGAAAACGTTGCATCACATCCACAGCCAATATATCTTCGGCACGCAACGTATGACTAGCAAGCGAGTAACCGTTGCCCAGTAAATCCAATCCTTCTATATATAATCCTTGTATCCGTTCGCCCAGATAACTGATATTGCCCGTTTTGTCTACGGAAAGTCCCGGCATACGTTTCACCAAATCGCCCAACGAATAGGTTCGTGAGTTCATGAAAGCCGACGCACGAAAACTGATGGTATCTCCTCGTGTAGTGATGGAATAACCTTTTACTTCCACTTCTTGTATTTCGAAAGGAGTTTCCGCGAGTGTGATGGTGAGTGAACGTTCGCCTGCATACGGTATTTTCTTGGTGGCGTATCCCATCCGTCCGGCTATGAGATGAAAACCCGTGTACGAAGCTTTAGGGTAATCGAGGACGAACTGCCCGTTGTTGTCTGTGAATGTGTATGCTACTTGCCGACTGCCGTTTTCACCATCGGAGTACAACCATATGATGACATCGTTCACACCCTTGTGTGTACTTTGATTGACGACTTGCCCCGTGAGACGAACCGTCTCTTGTGCCTTTACGTAGATGACAATGCAGAGAAATAAAAGGAGAACACCGATTTTTTTCATAGAGGAGATGGCAGACAGCAGATTAGTTCTTCGATATACGTCTTATGGGATTGTACGGTCGACTGGCTTTGGGTGTTTTTTCTTTTGTCGGACTTTTGCCCATAATACGATTGTTTGCAATATTCAAATCGCTGTAATGTTCTATTTTTCGCTGAATGACTTTTTCTCGCGGAGCTTTGAAATAGTGTTTTTTCTCTATGATGACAGGTTCTTTCTTTGGAACTATTTTGCAACAGACAAAAACATGTTCTTTTTCTTTGTCTGAGGCTTCGAGTACCAATCCGGGTAAACCTCGTAAGAGCCATGGTCCTGATGGGTAAGCAATATCGGGTGCAAACCAAACAGTCCAATCGCGTCCGTGTAATGAAGTCGTAGCTTTTATGCAAGTATAACCGAGTATCTCTTTTTTTTCTGTTTCTGCGATTGCCCATTGTGGAAAAGAGCGTATTTCTTCGCTTAAAAAGTGATTGGTGAAAATACGGTCGGTAATCGTTGTTTTCCCTGTGGGATAGTTATCAAATAATCTCCAATCGATATTTGATGTTCCATGCTTTAATTGTGCATAAAGTTTCAGGATATACTTGGCGTCATATGCTTTATTGCCTAAACTCCATGCCAAAGAATCTTTTTGAAATGCCACATACCCTTTGAAAGCAGATAATTTGTTGCCTATTTGTAAAGTCATGGTATGAATTTCGTTGGTCTGTTTGTTATTTAGGAAATAATGATATGTACAACGAATATGAGATATATCTATGGAATCTACGATTGCAAATGGTTTGTAGCTACTTGTTTGGGAAAAACTGCTTGTAAAATGCCATAGCAAAAAGAAGGCAAGAATACTTTTTTTTATAAGATATGGAAATACGATAAAGGCTCTTAATCTAAGAGCCTTGTATATTATGTTGGATGAATGCTGTAATTTCCTTTTGGTTTCACTTGTAGTGATTGCTCCAATAGCCATAAGGGCTATAATAATTGTTCTTTTCATTTTTAAGTTTATAAATAGTACCGACCAATTTAACAAGCTTTATTTGCCAAAAATAG
>JBGXXU010000031.1:0-7877 GCA_041814865.1 Phocaeicola sp.
GATAAGAACATGTTGCTATCGCGATGACAACAGCGTCAAAGAATGTTAACATCATAATCGCGTCGAGAAGGTATCGTAGACGTGTTTTTCTTTCATCGAAAAGCGAATTTTCAGGGCTTTTCCCGAGCTGAAAAATCATCACGGAGCAACCTGATTTTGCACCGAAACATGCGTGCGATGTTGCATGATTATAGGGAAACGTAGACTTCTTCTGTATATTTATTCATCGAAATGCCGTATCGAAAAAGCTGTCCTGTCGCATATCGTCCGATGGCATTTTGTGCTACCTTTGTTCGCAAATTACAGAAACTACTATTTTCATGCAACAGTATTTGGAATTGCTGCGACGCATCAAAACAGAAGGCGTTCGGAAAGAAGACCGTACTGGTACGGGTACGCTCAGCGTTTTCGGGCATCAGATGCGCTTCGACCTCGAAGAGGGTTTTCCTCTCGTCACTACCAAGAAAATACACTTGAAATCCGTGATTCACGAATTGCTTTGGTTTTTGAAAGGAGATACCAATGTGCGTTATTTACAGGAAAACGGTGTGCGGATATGGAACGAATGGGCAGACGAGAACGGAGATTTGGGACATGTTTACGGTTATCAGTGGCGTTCGTGGCAAGGATACAAGGGTGAAACCATCGACCAGATAGCACAAGCCGTTCATGACATAAAGCATCATCCGGATTCTCGTCGCATCATTGTCAATGCGTGGAATGTAGGCGATTTGAACAACATGAACCTGCCTCCGTGCCATATGTTCTTTCAGTTTTATGTTGCCGACGGACGATTGAGCCTGCAAATGTATCAACGCAGCGCAGATACGTTTCTCGGAGTGCCGTTCAACATTGCATCTTATGCATTGCTTTTGCTGATGATGGCGCAAGTCACGGGTTTACGTCCGGGAGAGTTTATCCATACTTTGGGCGATGCGCACATTTATACCAATCATTTGGAGCAGGTGGATTTGCAGTTGGTACGCACGCCCCGTGCTTTGCCGTCGATGCGTCTGAATCCCGAAGTGCACGATATTTTCGAATTCCGTTACGAAGATTTTACGTTGGAAAATTATCATCCTTGGCCGCATATTGCCGGCGAAGTATCCGTTTGATTTTTGAAACATGACGATACATATTATAGTAGCCATCAACCGTAACAACGGAATAGGCTTTGAGAACAATCTCCTTTATCGGATGCCGGCGGATTTGAAACGTTTCAAGTCGCTCACATCGGGACATACGGTGGTGATGGGACGCCGTACTTTCGAGTCTTTACCAAACGGTGCTTTGCCCAATCGTCGCAACATCGTCTTGTCCCGTACTGTCCGAACGTACGAGGGGGCGGAAACATATACGTCGCTCGAAGAAGCCTTGCACCATTGTGGCGAAGAAGAGACGGTATTTGTCATCGGGGGAGCACAAATCTACCGGGAAGCCTTGCCTCATGCCGATATTTTGAACCTGACAGTCATAGAAGACGATACGGCGAAAGCAGATACTTTTTTTCCGCACATAGATTTTCAAGAGTGGGAACTCTTGGGCGAAGAAAAACATCCTGCAGACGAGAAACACGCTCATGCTTATCGTTTTGAGGATTATCGAAGAAGGAGATGATGTAGAATGAAGACTTTTGCCGCCATCGACTTTGAAACAGCCAACGGAGAACGCAGCAGTGTGTGCAGTGTGGGTATCGTGATAGTGCGCGATGGTATCGTTGTGGAGAAAATCCACAAACTCATCAAACCTTATCCCAATTATTACGCTTCCTTTTGCACGAACGTGCATGGCATGACGGCAAAAGATACCGAACATGCTCCCGATTTCCCTACCGTATGGCAGGAAATAGTTCCGCTCATAGACGGCTTACCGCTTGTGGCGCATAACAGTGCTTTTGACGAAGGTTGCTTGAAGGCTGTGTTTCGCTCTTATAGGATGACGTATCCCGATTATCGTTTTTACTGTACTTGTTTGGCTGCACGCCGTCATTTCAAAAAGGCATTGCCCAACCATCGCTTGCCCACAGTGGCGGCTTATTGCGGTTATGCGTTGGAGCGACATCACCATGCACTTGCCGATGCGGAAGCGTGTGCAGCTATCGCTTTGAGTATATTGTAAGATTAGTTGAACGGAGTTCGCCCATTGTCCGAGTAGCTGTAATAACTGCCGTCGCAGAGGATGATATGGTCGAGCAAACGAATGTCCATTGTTTGTGCGGCATTGTGCAACGCTATTGTTAGTCGGTCGTCGTCTGTGCTGGGCATGTTGTTGCCGGAAGGATGATTATGACAGAGTATGATGGAAGTGGCACGTTTCAGCAAGGCTTCGCGCAAGACGCAACGTACATCTACCAGTGTGGAGGCAATACCTCCGCGACTTATTTTCACGCTGTCTATGATTGTTGCCGCAGGGTTGAGCAACAACACCCGGCTTTCTTCCACAGCCAAATCGCACATCAACGGATGGAAATAAGCATAAATGTCTGCCGATGATGTGATTTTCTTTCTTTGTTCCTGACTTTCTTCTTTCCTGCGTCTGCCCAATTCAGCTGTAGCCAAAATACTGACGGCTTTTGCCACGCCTATTCCTTTGAATCTGCAAAGCTCTTCTATCGTGCATTTGCTCAGTGTACTGAGTTTGTTGTCGTAGGCATCGAGTACTTTACGCATCAGCTCCACCGCAGTATCTTCCGTATTTCCCGAACCGATGATAATGGCAAGCAATTCTGCGTTGCTGAGACAGGATGCACCATGTGTCATGAGTTTCTCGCGTGGGCGGTCTTCTTCTGCCCAATGATTGAGTGTGCGTTTTTTTGTCATATAAAGGTGTAAGCGAGAAGAGAGACTTATTTATAGAAGTTGCGTTCGAAAGCGGTGTAGCTTTTCTTCTTACGTACGCAACGTTGCCACCAAGCGGAAAGAAAGCCTGTTCCGTAACCGATAAGTTGTACGAAAGCCGCAAATACAGCCAACATACCGATTTTTATACTATGATTTTGTCGCGTGGCATCTGCAAAAACGAACAAAGCATACACACCGAGAAGTGTCAAAGCCCATGGACAGACAAACGAAGAAAGCAATACGCCGGCAACGCCCAACGTGAATACAGCCGGAAGCAAATGCACCGTCTTGAGTGAATCGGGATATTTCAGGTATAAGTTGATACGTGCAATGCCCGAATTGTGCACTTGTTTGAAGAACTTTTTGAAGTCGGTGCGTCTTTTGTGCCAAACCCATGCTTCGGGAAAAAGGCGACAACTGTATCCACCCTTGAATATACGGATGCTGAAATCTATATCTTCACCGAAGCGCATATCCGAAAAACCTCCCATAGACAGATAAAGTTCTCTGCGTATGCCCATGTTGAAACTGCGAGGATAAAACTTGTCGAGTTTGCGCTTGCCACCTCTGATACCGCCTGTCGTAAAAAAAGAAGTCATAGAGTAGTTGATGGCTTTCTGCGTATCGGTGAAAGAGGGATGTGCCTTGTCGGGACCTCCAAATGCGTCGCAAGGGTTTGTACGTAATTCGTTTTCTACTTCCTGCAAATAGAATGCAGGAAGAATACAATCGGAGT
Organism: Phocaeicola sp.; assembly: GCA_041814865.1. GTDB lineage: Bacteria > Bacteroidota > Bacteroidia > Bacteroidales > Bacteroidaceae > Phocaeicola. The sequence continues at coordinate 3,577 of JBGXXU010000031.1, forward strand.
CGAGTATCAGAACGTATTCTCCCGTAGCGCGTTCCACTCCGTAATTACGGCTTTGCCCCGGTCCCGAGTTGGGCTTTATATAATAATGTATAGGCAATCGGTCGGAAAAGTTTTTTACCACATCTTCGCAGGGAACGGAAGAGCCATCTTCCACGATGATGACTTCAAAGTCGGTGTATGTTTGCGTCAAAAGACTTTCCAATAATTCTTTTACTTCGTCGGGACGGTTGTAAACCGGTATAATCAAACTGTACTTCATCGTGATTTGTGATGTATTTTTGGAAATAAACCAAAAAACTGTTTCTTGCTTGCAAATATAAGCCTTTCACAGGCTGATGGTTTACGTGAAGGTGGAAAAGTTTTGTTGGGCTTGTTGCGTAAAAAGGGCAAAAAACAGATGTCGAAGTCGCTAAGCATCAATAAAAACAGCTACTTTTGCCATTCGATTATTCATATAAAGGAAAGAAAACAGCAAAATGAGAATAGCAATTGTAGGCGCAAGTGGCGCAGTAGGTCAGGAGTTTCTCAGAGTATTGGACGAGCGGAATTTTCCTGTAACGGAACTGCTCTTGTTTGGTTCCGAACGCAGTGCCGGAAGCAAGTATACTTTCAGAGGAAAGGAAATAGAAGTGAAACTGTTGCAACACAATGACGATTTCAAAGGTGTGGATATCGTTTTCACATCTGCCGGTGCCGGTACTTCGAAAGCTTTTGCAGAAACCATAACGAAATACGGCGCTGTCATGATAGACAACTCGAGCGCATTCCGTATGGAAGAAGATGTTCCCCTTGTGGTTCCTGAAGTAAATGCTGAAGATGCTTTGATGCGCCCGCGCGGTATCATCGCTAATCCGAATTGCACAACTATACAAATGGTCGTGGCATTGAAAGCCATAGAGCGGCTTTCGCATATCCGTCGTGTGCGTGTGGCGACTTATCAGGCGGCGAGCGGTGCAGGTGCGGCAGCGATGGACGAATTGCATCAGCAATATAAACAAATCATCAATGGCGAGGAAGTGAAAGTGGAGAAGTTTGCTTACCAATTGGCGTATAATGTCATTCCTCAGATAGATGTGTTCATGGACAATGGATACACCAAAGAAGAAATGAAGATGTATCACGAAACACGCAAAATCATGCATTCGGACGTTAAGGTGAGTGCGACATGTGTGCGTGTACCTGCTTTGCGTTCGCACTCGGAGAGTATCTGGGTGGAAACGGAGCGTCCGATTTCCGTTGAAGAAGCGCGAAAAGCTTTTACGGAAGCAGAAGGAGTAGTCTTGATGGACAATCCCGAGGCAAAGGAATATCCGATGCCTTTGTTCCTTGCAGGAAAAGACCCGGTTTATGTGGGACGTGTTCGCAAAGACTTGACAGACGAGAACAGTTTGAGCTTTTGGGCAGTCAGCGACCAAATAAAAAAAGGAGCGGCACTCAATGCTGTACAAATAGCGGAATACTTGATTAAGGTAAAAGGATTGTAACTGTTTGTAGCAGCTATGTAGGAGAGGGGAGAACCGAGGTTCTTCCCTCTTTTTTTGTGAAAGCGCAACCTTAAGATAAGTTGACTTTTGAGGTGGACGAGTATTTGAATTTCGATGTAGGTCTCGCTGTGGTTTTCGTAGCGTATTGTATACATCCATAACGTTGTGTGGATGGTTTTGTTGCGTAGCGAATAGGATAAAACGCGGTAAACGAAGAATGTATGGGTTTTGTCGGAGTAGGAGAATACGGTAAGTTTCCATACGGATATGTCGGAGTATCGGGTGGTTGCTGTACCTTTGCGGAAAATATACGACATTATGATGGAATTAGTGCGGAAACAAGCGAGAGCTTTTCGGGTACAGATGCGGAGTTGGTGGATTGCTTATTTCTGGACGAAGCCCGACAGTCTTTGGGCGTTGAAAGTTACGCTTGCCATTGCGCTGATGGTTGTTCCTGCTTGTATCGCGGGTGAGCCTTTCGCAGGTATGACATTGGCACTCGGTGCTGTGGGAGCTTCTTTGGCGGAGAACGACGACCATCCGCGCGGACGTGTCAAGACTTTCGGTATCACGATGGTGAGTTTTCTTGTAGTGGCTTTTTCGGTGGAACTTTTGCGTCCTTATCCTTTGATTTTTATTATAGGTTTTGCTTTGACAACTTTGGCACTTACGATGATAGGTGGTTTGCGTCCGCGTTATCAAGGCATTTCGTTTGCGGCTTTGCTCGTCTCTATTTATGCGATGCTTGGTGCCGGTATCAAACCTTGGTATTATCAGTCTGTTTTGTTGCCTTTGGGCGGAGGTATTTACGGTGCTATTTCGATAGTACTGTTGTATGCACGCCCTTTCCGTTTGTTGCAAGAACAGTTGGCTACGGCTTACAAGTCGCTGGCTACTTACATCGACATGAAATCTCGTTTGTTTCCATCCACGTGGGAAGTACAAAAGAGTATTCGCACGGACTTGGCACAACAAAACATTGCCATAGAACGGAGTATAGAGGGCGTGAAACAGGTCTTGTTTGCCTGTGCCTATGAAATGACGCATTCGGGACAATCTTTGGAAAAGTTGGAACCTTATTATAACAAATGGCTTTTGTTGCAACAGCTGCACGAACGTACCGTCGCCAGTCATCAACGTTATGATATTTTGGCTATCAGCAGTGTCAGGAGTTCCAAAGACCGTTTGTTGGTGGAAGGTTTCGGACGTATGTTGCACGAGATAGCTTTTGCACTTCGAAGGTATGCCGACAGCTTGCTCACAGGCGAACCTTATGTATATCCCATCGGTCTGAAGTGGACTATTTCTTCGATGCAGACACTTCTGGCAAACAACAAAGAGGCTACGGAATATGCTGCCATGTCGTTGTTGTTCGACAATTTGCGAAGTGTGGGCAAGATGCTCAATGATGTGGAACATGTTTACGGGCATATGCCCATCGAGACTTTGGAGTTTCAGCCGCCGTCTTGGCAAAGTCGTCTGCGTACACTTTTTGATGTTCGTCAGGCGCGTTTTCGTCATGCCATACGTCTGATAGTTTGTTTCGTTCTGGGTTATGGTTTGGTGCAGTTCTTCGGCCTCACGAAAGGGGAATGGATTGTGCTGACTTCTCTGTTTGTTTGTCAGCAGAGTTATACCGCTACTCGTCAGCGTTTGGGCGAACGTATATTGGGAACGGTGGTAGGCGTGATAGCCGGCGTTTGTTTAGCCGGAATGATGCCGACCATGTCGGGGCAAATTGTGTTGCTATTGGTCTCCATATTTCTCTTTTTCTATTGGGCACGCAAGAAGTATTATGTGGCGGTGATTTTTATTACGATGTTTGTGATAGCCGCGTTCAATATACAAACGGGTATCGGTGTGCAGTTGATGGAGCATAGACTACTTCACACTTTCATCGGTGCTTTCCTGGCATTTTTGGTTGTTCGTTTCATTTGGCCCGATTGGCAATACCGCCATTTGCCCGAATTGATGCGGAGCGCCATTCTGCAAAATAAAATATATTTCGATACTATTTGCGCGGAGGATTTGCGCGGACATATCTATTATCGGGCACGCAGGGCAGCACATCAGGCAGACAATGCCATCGCCACTGCGTGGAGAGGTATGTTCGTGGAGCCGAAAAGCAAACGTTTTCTGCAAAAGAAAGCTTACGACTTGACTTATCAAAATCACTGTTTGCTTTCTTATATTTCGGCACTTGGTGCGCATCACTATGGGAAACCGTTGTCGGAAGAACAGCAAAGTATTTGCAAACGCATCAGCACCACACTCGAGGCTTGTATTCGGCAATTGGAAAGCGAGGAGATTTGCGAAGAGCTTACTTTTTCTCGCGAGGACATACGTCGTTGGGAAGCCGAACTGTGGCGCGAAAAAGCCGAAGGGACAGACTCTTTGATGGTATTGCTTTACAACATTGCGCACAGCGCGGATGAACTGTTGAAAGAAACCCTCGAGTGGAAGTCTTCTCGGAAAAACAAGGCTTGAAAGAAATAGTTTCGAGGTACGAAGTCTTAGAAAGCGACGTGGAGTAAAAACTGTTCCACGTCGCTTTTTTCTTGGTTCGTATACATTTCCCGGTGATTTGTACATCTCCTTTTGTAGTGCTGTGTTGTGCAAGCGGATTTGATACGTGTGTTACGCAAGTTGATACGTATAGTCAGCTATTTTGATAGCAACATGTTCTTATCGCGATAGCAACATGTTCTTATCGCGATAGCAACATGTTCTTATCACGATAGCAACAGCGTCAAAGGATGTTAACGACAAAACGCTGTCAGAATAGCTTACAGACGGTATGGAGAGAGATGTGTGAAA
>JBGXXU010000032.1:0-9282 GCA_041814865.1 Phocaeicola sp.
CTCGTCGAAGTTTATTTTAATAAAGCACTTCCATTGTACGAGGATGTAGCTTCGAAATCGGGATAGGCAAAAGGCTAAAATGGCGACAATTTTCGGTCGTTTGGAGGATAATGTGTAATTTTGTCCCTAATTTTTAATGAACAAGTTGCATGGAGACGATAAAAATTAAGGATAAAGAGTTCAAGACATTCATTCGCGAAGAAGAGATTTTGGCGCAAGTGGCACGTGTGGGAGCAGAGATAAACAGAGATTTGGCAGGTAGCCATCCGTTGTTCCTGAGTGTGCTCAACGGTGCTTTCATGTTCACGTCGGACTTGATAAAGCATATCGACATTCCTTGCGAAATATCTTTTGTCAAACTGGCTACTTACGAGGGTACGGAGTCTTCGGGTGCCATGAAACAACTCATCGGTCTGAACGAAGACATCACGGGACGTACCGTGGTGATTGTGGAAGACATCGTGGACACAGGTTATACCATGCAAAATCTGTTGGCGACGCTCCAAAAACATTCGCCCAAAGAAGTACGAATTGCCACGCTGTTGGTGAAACCCGAAAAACTGAAAGTAGACTTGAAACTCGACTACGTAGCCATGTCCATCCCCAATGACTTCATCGTGGGATATGGATTGGATTACGACGGTTATGGTCGTAATTACCGCGACATATATACGGTAATAGGATAATAACGAGAAATATCTGCGGACGGTCGAAGGGGTATGAACGATATATCCTCTTTGTTTCGTGCCGATACTTCTCGATTTCGGAAGAACAGAATAACAACCCCTAAATATCAAAGAAATGCTGAACATCGTAATTTTTGGTGCTCCCGGTTCGGGGAAAGGCACACAGAGTGAACGTATTGTGGCAAAATACGGTTTGAACCATATCTCTACCGGCGACGTGTTGCGTGGAGAAATCAAAACCGGAACAGAACTCGGTAAAACGGCAAAAGCGTATATCGACAAAGGGCAACTCATTCCCGATGCGTTGATGATAGATATTCTTGCCGGTGTATTGGACAGTTTCAAAAACAGCAAGGGCGTGATATTCGACGGTTTTCCTCGTACCATTGCTCAAGCGGAAGCGTTGAAAGAAATGTTGGCGCAGCGCGGACAGAGTGTTTCCGTGATGCTCGACCTCGAAGTTCCCGAAACCGAACTCATGACACGCCTCATCAAACGCGGACAGGAGTCGGGGCGTGCGGACGACAATGAAGAAACCATCAAGAAACGTTTGGTTGTGTATCATTCGCAAACCGCGCCGCTCATCGATTGGTACAAGGCAGACGGCAAGTATGCTTACATCAACGGATACGGTACGATGGACGGTATCTTTGCAGATATTTGCAAGGTCGTGGATGCCGTTCGCTGATACATTATTTCCTCCGATGCGGTGTCTTTATCGCACCTCATCACTTATAATTCCTAAACTCATTCAACTCTACAACTCCTCATGGCTGAATCGAATTTTGTTGATTTCGTGAAAATCTATTGTCGTTCCGGAAAGGGCGGTCGCGGCTCGGTACACATGCGCCGCGAGAAATACATTCCCAACGGAGGGCCGGATGGCGGCGATGGTGGGCGTGGCGGTCACGTCATCCTGCGCGGTAATCGCAATTACTGGACATTGCTTCACTTGAAATACGAACGACACGTCTTTGCAGAACACGGAGGCAACGGCTCGCGCAATAAAAGTTTCGGCAAAGACGGAAGCGACAAAGTCATCGAAGTTCCCTGCGGAACGGTTGTGTATAATGCCGAGACAGGCGAATATGTGTGCGATATAACAGAACACGGACAGGAGGTGGTACTGTTGAAAGGCGGTCGTGGCGGTTTGGGCAATTGGCACTTTCGCACAGCCACGCGTCAGGCTCCGCGTTTCGCACAGCCGGGCGAACCCATGCGCGAAATGACCGTGATATTGGAGTTGAAACTCTTGGCAGATGTGGGCTTGGTAGGATTTCCCAATGCCGGTAAGTCGACTTTGCTCTCTACTGTTTCCGCAGCAAAACCGAAAATCGCCAATTATCCTTTTACTACACTCGAGCCTAATCTCGGTATTGTGTCTTATCACGACGGCAAATCGTTCGTGATGGCAGATATTCCCGGTATTATCGAAGGTGCAAGCGAAGGTAGAGGATTGGGGTTGCGTTTCCTGCGTCATATAGAGCGCAACTCACTCTTGCTGTTTATGGTGCCTGGCGATACGGACGATATTCGCAAAGAATACGAGATATTGCTCAACGAGTTGGCTACGTTCAACCCCGAAATGCTCGACAAACAACGTGTGCTTGCCATCACCAAATGCGACATGCTGGACGAAGAGTTGATAGAGATGTTGCGCCCTACATTGCCCGAAGATGTACCGCACGTCTTTATTTCCTCGTTGACGAATATGGGTATTCGCGAACTCAAAGACTTGCTTTGGACGGAACTCAACAAAGAAAGCAACCTCTTATCGGATGCGCGTTATGAAACCATAGTGCATCGTCCCAAGAACATCAATCTGCTACGCGATGAGTTGAAAGACTTGGGCGAAGACGAAGACTTCACTTACATCAACGATGAAGAAGAATGGGACGAAGACTTCGAATACGAATACGAAGAGGAATGGGATGAAGAAACCGATAATAATCGTAAAGAATGAAACAAACAGACGACTCCGTCATGTGGATAGGATATGAGTTGAACAAAAGATATGATGATGTCTTGGCTTTTACCACTACACGACATGGCGGTGTGAGTCTTGGCAATTACGCAACACTTAACTGCAACGCAGGCAACGGCGATGTGACAGAGCATATCGCAGAAAACAGACGACGCCTTTGTCGCGCATTACCTGCAACTCCCCGGACACTTATTCTCCCGACACAGACGCACGGTACACGCGTCGCTGTGGTAGACGAACATCTGCTTTCTCTCGATGAAAATCTGCGTGCCGAACGATTGAAAGAAACGGATGCGTTGATTACTGCTGTGCGCGGTGTCTGTATTGCCGTATCCACAGCCGACTGTATTCCTGTCTTGTTATACGACAAAAAACGGAAAGTTGTTGCGGCGGTACATGCCGGTTGGCGCGGAATGGTGGGGAAAATCATCACGCATACCATTGAGCAGATGATTACGCTCTACGGAACCGTGCCTGCAGATGTGGAAGCTATTATTGCGCCGGGTATATCTTTGTCTGCTTTTGAAGTGGGAGAGGAAGTGTATCGCGCCTTTGCTGCGGAAGGTTTTCCTATGTCACGTATCGCTCGCAAGTACGACAAGTGGCACATCGACCTTTGGCAAGCTGCTTGTTTCTTGTTGGAAGAATGCGGAGTTCCTGCGATGCAAATAGAGCAAAGCGGCATATGTACTTACACCGAGCACGAACGTTTTTTCTCGGCGCGTCGTTTGGGTATTCATTCGGGACGCATCACGTCGGGTATCATGCTGGTGTGACAAGCGGGAAACTGTGTCTTCTGTACTTTGCGTGCAGTGGTGTTTCCCTTTTTACAACTAACGAAAGACTATCATGAACATACTATTATCTTCTGTTTTCCGAGAGAAAAATCCTGAGTTTCGTGGAGCAGCCGTGCATGCTTATGTACGCAATTCGGAACACAATGCAGAGTTGTGGAAGTACATCGAGCTATTTACGAAAGAGTACAGAGCGCGCTATACCACAGAAAGTATAAAGGATATTTCCGCCATTCAGTCCGTACGTCAGGCTTATAAACGTTGCGGAAAAGACCCGAGTCGTTATCGTCCATCGTCAGAAGCCTTGTGCAGACGTTTGCTCAAGGGACAGGATTTGTATCGAGTGAACACTTTAGTGGACTTGATAAATGTGGTATCCATAGATTGCGGACACTCCATCGGCGGATTCGATGCAGGAAAGATTGTCGGCGACACACTCACGCTGGGTATAGGCGAGGAGGGAGAACCGTACGAGGGTATAGGACGTGGCGTGTTGAATATAGCAGGACTGCCGGTGTATCGCGATGCGGAAGGCGGTATAGGTACGCCTACCAGCGACCATGAACGTACGAAACTCGATTTGGATACGACGGAATTGCTTGCCATTGTCAATGCTTACGACGGGAAAGGTTTGGAACGCAGCACGGACTTCATGCGCGAACTGCTCTGCAAGTATGCAGATGGACAACAGATAGACATTACTTATTTCTAACAGATATTTTATGCACAAAAACTTATTGACGGCTATATGCCTGTTACTGACAGCAGGTATGAATTATTATGCTCAGGAAGAGAATAAACAGACTTTTACCGATTTCGAACAGAAGCATGTGCGTGTGGCTACGCCCGGCTTGTTTGCAAATGGCGATAAAGTGGAATTTCGTTTGGATACACTTTCGGAAGGAAAAATAGTCTTTCCGCTGAAAGGAGGAAAAGTGATTTCGGCTTATGGAGCAAGGCGCGGACACTCGGGTTCCGATATCAAGACCAAAGCGCGCGACAGTATTCTCTGCGTGATGGACGGAGTGGTGCGCATGGTGAAACGTTATGGTGCATACGGAGAAGTTATAGTGGTGAGACACGACTGCGGACTGGAGACAGTGTACAGCCACAATCAGAAGAATTTTGTCCGAACGGGCGAGCGTGTTTCGGCAGGACAGGTTATCGCACTGACGGGAAGAACGGGACGTGCCACTACGGAACATTTGCATTTCGAACTGCGTGCCAATGGTCAGGCTTTCAATCCCAATTTGCTGTTCGATATGAGTACGGGAAAACCTCACCGAAAAATACTTGTTTGTAAGCGTCGGAATAAATCTGTTTCTTTGCAATTCAAGGAGTGACATCGAAAGAACAAAGACAAATATGGATATAGAAAAGATTTTGACACAAGGAATAGTCTTCAAAGGCGCAAAGCTCAAGAAGAAAGAAGAAGAAAAAGTGAAGACCAAAGCAAAAAAGAAAACTTATATCACCGGTTTGCACGGCTCGGCATCTGCTGCCATGAAAGCGGAATATCGTCGCCGTCGCGCCAACAGACATAAGAACAAAGGATAAAAACGAAAACAAAACTAACTATTATGGTAAAGAAAATCGTATTGACATTGATGGTCATGTGCGTGGTGGCTACGGCTTCTGCGCAAGTATTTCCTACTTGGAGCGTAGAGGCAGGAGTTGGTTTCTCCGGTCATACAGGTTCGGGGGCAAACGCTTCGGCACGTTTTGCTAAAAAGATTACGGGCTATGTGGATGTTCCTCTCAATGGTAACTTCTCCGTACAGGCAGGACTCGGATGGGTGGAAAAAGGTGCACGCAAGCTGGATGGTACTTCCTTGTCCGTATCGCAACACTATCTTGAATTGCCCATGCAGGTAGCTTGGCACATCGGTACGGAGTGGGATTATGATATTATCCTTACCGGCGGTGCATACGTGGCTTACGGTATCGGCGGCAAATTCAAGCAAAAAGCAGATGGGATAGAAAGCACTTGGTCTGCGTTCAATGCTCCTGCGGGTAAAACGGGTTATGACCGTTTTGATGCAGGAATTCGATTGGGCGTTAAGATGGATATAGACCAATGGCTCGTAGGTCTGCAAGTCGAAAAAGGTCTTATCTCCATGTTGGAGAATGCTACCAGTCGCAATTACGGTTGTTTCGTGGTTGTCGGTTATCTTTTCTGACAGAGAAAACATAGGAAAGTCGGGGTGTTGTCACATATATGTGATAACACCTTTTTTGTGTGAGTGCCACGCATATCTTTGTGAATTCTCGGATTTCTGCTACGCAAAACATCTCTTCTCGTACCTTATGAACTCTCAAACTTAGAACTTCAACTTAGCAACATATTACCGATTTGATAACAACATGTACTCAAGTTGATAGCATCATGTTGCTATCGCGATAAGAACATGTTGCTATCACGATGACAACAGCGTCAAAGAATGTTAACAACAAAACGCTGTCAGAAGGGCTTATCGATGGGGTGAGGAGAGCCGTGTTTTGCTGACCCGAACAATGGAAGCTGTCGGCATTATCTCTTCATGTATTGTAAAAATCGAACTCAAACATTTGAACAAAAAAAACACCGAACTGTCAAGTTCGGTGTTTCTCGTGAATGTTTGTTTGTTCGGTCGAACAAAACAACCTTATTCTCCCAAGTTAGGGATAATGAGTTTGTATCCCTTACCGTGGATGTTGATGATTTCTATTTCGGGGTCGGCTTTCAAGTGCTTACGCAGCTTGGTGATATATACGTCCATGCTGCGTGCGTTGAAGTAGTTGTCATCAATCCAAATGGTTTTGAGTGCAAAATCGCGTTGCAATACTTCGTTTGCGTGTGCGCAAAGGAGGCTCAGCAATTCGGACTCTTTTGTTGTGAGTTTGGTCACCTGTTCACCGATGGTCAATGTTTGTTTTTGTGTATCGAAGGTGAAATTGCCAATCTTGTACATCGTGTTTTCTTTCACACGTTTGCCACGTACGCGACGGAACACGGCTTCGATACGCAATGTCAGCTCTTCCATGCTGAAAGGTTTGGTGATATAGTCATCGGCACCGATTTTGAAACCTTCCAATACATCGTCTTTCAGGGTCTTTGCCGTGAGGAACATGATGGGAATTTCAGAATTTACCTGACGAATTTCCGCTGCCAGAGTGAAACCGTCCTTTTTAGGCATCATTACGTCCAAAAGACAAAGGTCGAAAGTGCCTTTCAAGAAAGTTTTGTAACCGACTTCGCCATCTTGACACAGCTCGGCTGAATAACCTTTCGCTTGTAAATACTCTCTCAATAACATGCCAAGATTCTCATCGTCTTCGCACAATAGAATACGTAATTTTTCTTCCATAACTAATCCTTTTTTAATAATGGTAATACAATAATAAATTTAGTCCCGACACCGAGTTCGCTTTCTGCACGGATACTTCCTTTCATGTCGGTCACAATTTTCTTTACATAAGTCAGACCAAGTCCGAACCCCTTTACATTGTGGACATTTCCGGTGTGTACTCGATAAAACTTATCAAAGATTCGTTTCAAGTTCTCTTTCTTTATGCCTATTCCGTTGTCTTCTATCTCTATGTAGAGTTTGCCTGGTTCGTTCCACGTGCGTACCATAAGGCGTACTTCTACTTCTTCTCTACGATACTTGATGGCATTGTCCAGCAGATTAAAGATGACATTGGTGAAGTGCATCTCGTCTACATATACCATCGTATTGTAAGCATTCAGCTCGGCTTCTATGCTGCCGTTGTATTTTTCCACTTTGATGCGGAATGTTTTTACGATGCCGTTGATGGTTTCGTTTGCATCGAGTTCTTTCATCTTCAACGCAGTGGCTTGCTTTTCGAACATGGACATTTGCAATACTTTTTCCACCTGAAAGCGTAAGCGTTTCGTCTCGTCGTTGATGACACCCGATACGTGCTTCAGCATTGTGGGCGATTTTCCGAGAGCCGGGTCGTTCAGCATTTGTGCAGCCAACGAGATGGTGGATATCGGTGTTTTCAACTCGTGCGTCATGTTGTTGACAAAATCGTTTTTCAATTCCGTCAGTTTCTTTTGACGAGAGATGATGTAAATGGTCGATATGAACATGACAAGCAATACCAGCGTAAAGATGATGGAAGGTATCATGAAGCGTATCGAACTGTAAATATACTCGTCCATTGTCGGGAAGAAGATGTTTACAAAAGCCATCTGTGCCATTGGGGCGTTCTCGTACAATAGGCGTTGGTATATTTTCTCGCCGTCGTAGATATAATCCGAACAAGCATAAATCTCTTTTCCTTCACGGTCTGTCACAGAGAAGTGAAAAGGAATGTCTATCCCGTTGTTGTGCAATTCGTTTTTCAGGAAGTAGTCCAACTGTTTGAAGTTGATACGTTCTTTCAGTGGGGTGGTATTCACTCCCTGAACGATATTGTAAACTACTTCGTCCAACAAGGCGCGATGATAGATATATCTTTCTTTCAGTGCTTTCTGCAGTTCGGACGATGTCTGTACCACACCTCCTCCGGTCGTAATGATAACTTGTGGTACGATGGAGGGACTTTGTGTGGCTGTTTTCAAACTGAACGAAGAGAAAGCCATGTTCTTGTCTACCGATGCGTGAGGAGTGGAGCTTTCTTCTCTCGGCATCAGTTGCAATGAGTCTTTTCGTTGCGAAGCCGCTAAGTCTTGCGCTCTTTGTTCGGCTCTTAATAGTTCGGTTACATCTTTGTCAAGATATTTTTTTGTTTCTACCAACTCCAGATTGCGTGCAGCTTGTGCCAGGCTGCGCCAGACATTTTCTTCGAACTGTCCTTTGCGCATTTCTGCCATCTCTTCGATATAGCGTACTTGTAAGTAAAGCAAGCAAACGAAAGAGAGCCCCATTGTAATTGATAAAATCCAAACTATCTTTTGTTTCATAGTCACAAAGTTAGAGACGAACAGTTGTTTTTCAAATCTTTTTCTTTGGAAATGTGAATGTGTTTGATTAAATTAACCTAAACTTTCGTTTTGGTTGCTATTTTCGTCTTTATCTTCTCTTCTTGAACTCTGTTTCTGAAAAAATAAATCTTTTTATTCGTCGAATTATGAAGTTTTTTCCATCGAATGATAAACGCTCGGGGCGCAAGTTGATAAAGACTTGCTTCATTCTTTTGTCATAAGTCAGGAAAATGCCGCTTTTGATTTGCATTCTGTTTTTCCCATTCTTTTTCTTTCATCCTGCTTTAGGATGTTTTTTCGAACGTTCGGGAAATTGATAAAAATGTATAACGCTTGTTTGCGATGACGTGGTGGCGGAAAGCCGAATGGAATGGTGAGCTGTGGAGACTGGATTCTTGAGTGCGTGTCTGTGCCTTGCCGTCCTATGATGGAGCATTGTCGGCAAAAAGAGAGAGCGGGTGTACCGGATACAGTTTACGATTGGGCGATGTGTTTGTGCAAGAGTCGTCCCAGTACTAAGCCTCTTAAGGTGAGGTAGGCGATAAAGGCGAACCATAACGCATGATTTCCCCACATATTGCGTAGTGAGAAGTACAATAGAAAGAATGCGCCGGTGGATATCAGCATGGAAATAAACATTTGTCGGGTAGTGGTAATACCCACGCTTATACCATCGAAGATAAAAGCACTCATGCCAGCTAAAGGAATAACCAAAGCCCATGGTACATATGCGCTTGAAGCCGTTATCACCATTCTGTCGTCTGTCAACAAGCCCAAAAACTCTTGTCCGCCCAGACCGTACAGCAGTGTGAAGAACAGGCAAACCAATCCGGCAAAGACAAAGAGTTTGCGAATAACGGTGTGCAATCGGTTGTTGTCGTTGGC
>JBGXXU010000033.1:0-5613 GCA_041814865.1 Phocaeicola sp.
CGGCGGTTGTTCGGCAAGGAGTGCCTGTGCTTTTTCTTCGAGTGCTATGCGCTCGCCGTCGTCGTCGGTATCGGCGAAGTCTGTTTGTGTTTCGTCGATGTCTTCCCAACGTGCGGCTTGACGTATGCGCAGTATGCAGACATTTCGTACGATGGCCAGGCTGTATGCTTGCAGGTTGTCTATGTTGCCCAGTGTTTCTCTGTGTTCCCACAGCCGGGTGAAAGTTTCCTGCACTGCTTCTTTTGCTTCATCTGCATGACGTAGCAGTTGCATGGCAAGGGCATACATGGCTCCTCCCAGAGGCAGGCACTCGCGTTTGAACGTTTCGGCAGTCATGGTAGGTAGAAGACGCTTGTCCGACTACTTTTCTTTCTTCGTGAGCAAATCCATGATATTCTTGTTCTTGCCGTACGAGATGATGTTTTTGTCTTTTCCCACTGCCTGGGCAAAGTTTATCAAATCCTTGTATGTATGCAGACGTACCAGTATTATTTCGTCGTCGCTTTTGTTGTTGACTATTATCACTGTTCTGTACGTATCGTCCGCTTGTTTTTGCTGACAGATTTTCACGGCGTCGCTGTCGTCATTGGTTTCTATCAGAGTCTCGTAGTTCTTGAGTTGCAGTCCGGACAAGTCTTTTAACAATTCTTCCTGTATCGGTTTGCCGGCATCTTCCGCATTGAGAAATTCCACAGAGATGAGTTCCTTGAAAATTTCTATGGCTTCTGCCATGCTTTTTTGCATTTCTTCTTTGGCTTGCGCAAGTTTTACCGAGTCGGTGATGCTTGCCAACACCGTTCGCGTCTGTGTATCGATGAAGTTTTGGTCTATTTTCAGCACTTCCACTCCGGACTTTCCTTTGTACTTTTCGAAGAGTTTGTCTACATTGTCTGCCTGTGCCGCAAGGCTCATTCCCGCAATGGCGAGAAGCAAAAATAACTTTTTCATATGTCTTTGATTTTAATGTTTTACAATGCGGCTTCGATGGTATCTCACCCGCTTTCATAGGTAAGAGTACGAATGTACGATTTTGTGACACCGCGCGGGCAACTTTTTTTTGTTTTTCAGCGAAAAAGTTTTTCCGTCGTCCTGCGGCTGCCGTCTTTCTTGCATAAATATACACTTCCCCTCGTACCTCGTCAACTTATAAACTCGCCCCTTCAACTTGGCAACATGTTGCCGATTTGATAACAACATGTACTCAAGTTGATAGCATCATGTTGCTATCGCGATGAGAACATGTTGCTATCGCGATGACAACAGCGTCAAAGAATGTTAACATCATAATCGCGTCAGGAAGGCATTGTAGACGTGTTTTTCTCTCGCCAAAAACACGTGTTTTCGGAGCTTTTCCGGACTGAAAAATCATTGCGCAGCCATCGAATTCTACGCCGAAACACATGCACGGCATTGCATAAATATACAGAAAAGACACGCTTTTCCGTATATTTATACACCGGGACATCTGCGAGGCAGTATGTTCTCTCGGTTTGCTTGCAGGTCGTCGGTCGGCATCTATTGCCCAAAAGAAAACTCCCCACCGCATGTCTTGAATGTGACATGCGGTGGGGAGCATCGTTGTTGCTGTGCGGAGGTTTATCTTTTTTCCAAATATCGGCAGAGTGCTTGTACCGCACGTCCTCTGTGACTGATGGCGTTTTTCTCCTCAGCCGTCATTTGTGCGAAACTCTCTGCACGACCGTCGGGACGGAATATCGGGTCGTAACCGAAACCTTGTTCTCCACGTTTCTGCGTCAGGATTTCGCCACGTACGACACCTTCGAACAAGTGTTCCTTGCCGTCTTCTATCAGACAGATAGCTGTGCGAAACTGCGCTTTGCGCTCTGCAATGCCTTCCAACTCGTGTAGCAATCGCTTCATGTTGGCTTCGGAGTCGTGTCCTGCTCCTTCGGCATAACGTGCCGAATAGACACCGGGCGCACCGTTCAGGGCTTCCACTTCCAAACCCGTATCGTCGGCAAAGCAGTCGTATCCGTAGTGTTCGTACACGTAGCGTGCTTTCAGTCGGGCGTTCCCTTCGAGTGTATCGGCTGTTTCGGGTATGTCTGCCCGGCAGCCTATGTCCGCCAGACTCAAGACCTCGAACCGTCCTTGCAATATCTGTCGGACTTCGTCCAGCTTGTGTGCATTGTTGGTGGCAAAAACTATTTTCTCCATGTTTGTGTAGAGTATTTATGATGGTATATAAAAAAAGTGGCGAACCGTAGGCTCGCCACTCGTCACTGTTATTATTTCACTTTCAACGGGTCGAAGCCTTGTCCGTACACACCTTCCACGTTGCTCAACGAGATAAAAGCTTCGGGGTCTATGTCTTTCACCTGACGAAAAACTTCCACACTTCTTTCTTTGCGTGCCACCACCAGTATTACTTTGATGGATTGTTTGCTGTACCAGCCTTGCCCTTCCAACAGCGTTACACCTCTTTGTGCTTTCTTGGCAATGGCTTCTGCCACTTCTTCGTATCTCTTGGAGAAGATGAAGAATTGCACGGACTGCTTACTGCGGTTGATGACATAGTCTATCACAAATCCCATGACGAAAAGTACGGTGAAGCCGAACAACACACGCTTCCAATCTTGGAAGAGGAAGTAACACGAAGAAATGATGACTACGTCGCACAACATCATGATTTGTCCCAGAGACACATCCTTGTATTTGTTTACGATGAGCGCGATAATGTCGGTTCCTCCCGTGCTGCCGTTGTGTACGAATATGATACCCATACCCACACCCAATATACCGGCTCCCCAAAGACACGCCATGAATTCTTGTCCCTCTCCCAGCAATTGCGGCAAATTGCCGTCGGCATCTTGCAACAAACGTCTCGAAATATCCATTAAGACCGTCACCATGATGATGCCATAGACTGTCTTCACTCCGATTTTGGGACCAAGTATTTTCAAACCTATACCTAAAAGCACGGCATTGATGGCAAAGTAAGAGTACTGCATTTCTATTCCCGTGCTGTATTCTATGATGGCGCAAATACCGGAAGTTCCACCGGTGGCAATTTCGTAAGGCAAGAGAAAACAAACCCATCCTATCGTATAGAAGATGAGCCCCAGCGTTATTGCCAAGTAATCTTGAATGGTTCGGTTTCTGCGTATTGTCTGTAAAGTATTCATGGTATGAGAAAGTTAAAATACGATATTTACGATTTTCTTTGGTACGATGATAATCTTCTTCGGTGCTTTGCCTTCCAGCCACTTTTGCGACTGTTCGTCTGCCAATACTGTGGATTCTATGGTAGCATTGTCTGCGTCGGCAGGGAAACTCAAACTGAAACGTGCTTTCCCATTGAACGAGACAGTGTAGTTCACCACATCTTCCACGAGATATGCCTCGTTGCAAGCGGGCCATGCGGCATCGCATACAGTGGTATTGTGTCCCAACTGTTCGTACAACTCTTCTGCCACGTGCGGAGCAAAAGGTGCCAACAATATGACGAGCGTTTCCAAAACTTCTCTATTGCGACATTTCAGAGCGGTAAGCTCATTGACGCAAATCATGAATGCACTGATGGAAGTATTGTAAGAGAATGTTTCGATGTCACCGCTTACTTTCTTGATGAGTTTGTGTATCGATTTGAGTTCTTCCTTCGATGCCTCGCCGGCTATTGGGAGAAACTCGCCTTGACGGTCGTAAAAGAGTGTCCAAAGTTTGCGCAGGAAGCGGTGTACGCCGTCTATGCCGTTGGTATCCCATGGCTTGCTTTGTTCCACCGGACCGAGGAACATCTCATACATACGCAATGTGTCTGCGCCGTAACGCTCTATGATGACATCGGGATTTACCACGTTGTACATGGATTTACTCATTTTCTCCACAGCCCAGCCGCAAATGTATTTACCGTTTTCGAGTACGAATTCGGCGTCTGCATACTCGGGTCGCCACGCTTTGAAGGCTTCTGTATCGAGCACATCATTGGATACTATGTTTACGTCCACGTGGAGCGGCGTCACATCGTATTGGTCTTTCAGTCCGAGCGAAACGAAAGTGTTGGTGTTTTTGATACGATATACGAAATTGCTTCGTCCTTGTATCATGCCTTGATTTACGAGTTTGCGGAAAGGTTCTGCTTCCACTGCCACGTCGATATCGTAAAGGAACTGGTTCCAGAAACGTGCATATATCAGGTGGCCGGTGGCATGTTCCGAACCGCCCACGTAAAGGTCTACGCACCTCCAATAATCTACCGCCGAAGGTGTCACAAGGTGCTTGTCGTCTTGAGGACTCATGTAACGCAGGAAGTAAGCACTCGAACCGGCAAATCCGGGCATGGTGTTGAGTTCCAAAGGAAATATGGTACGGTGATTTATGCGACTGTTGTCCGTCACTTCGCCACGCTCCGTATCCCAAGCCCAATGCGTGGCATGACCCAAAGGCGGTTCGCCGGTTTCGGTGGGAAGGAACTTCGCTACTTCGGGAAGTTCGAGAGGAAGTTTTGCACTGTCTATCATGTAAGGCATTCCTTCCTTATAATATACGGGGAAAGGTTCGCCCCAATAACGTTGACGACTGAAGATAGCATCGCGCAAACGGAAATTGACTTTTACACGTCCCAAACCTTTGTCTCTCACATACGCTTTTGTACGTTCGATGGCTTCTTTCACGGTGAGACCATTGAGCGAGAGGTCGCAATAAGGCTGTGCTCCCTTTCTCGGCGAATTGCATACGATACCTTCTTTTGCATCGAAACTTTCTTCGCTCACATCGCAACCTTCCACAAGAGGGATGATGGGCAAACCAAAGTGTTTGGCAAACGCATAGTCGCGACTGTCGTGTGCGGGAACAGCCATAATGGCTCCCGTGCCGTAGCCAGCCAACACGTAATCGCTAATCCATATGGGAACGGCATCGCCTGTCAAAGGATTGATGGCATAAGAACCGGAGAACACACCCGATACTTTTCGGTCTGCAATACGCTCGCGTTCGGTGCGTTTCTTGGTACGTTCGAGATATTCGTTTACTTCCGCTTCCTGTTCGGGAGCAGTGAGTTCTTGCACGAGTTCGCTTTCGGGTGCCAGCACCATGAACGTCACACCGAACATCGTATCTGCGCGTGTGGTAAATATGGTAAATTCACGGTCGCTGTCCTTTACGCGGAAGCGTACTTCCGCGCCTTCGGAACGTCCTATCCAGTTGCGTTGTGTTTCTTTGAGGGATTCTGTCCAGTCTATGGTGTCCAAACCGTCGAGCAAGCGTTGTGCATAAGCGGAAACACGCAAACACCATTGGCGCATTTTCTTTTGTATCACAGGATGACCGCCGCGCTCCGACACGCCATCCACTACTTCATCATTTGCCAATACGGTACCGAGTGCAGGGCACCAGTTTACCATCGTTTCGCCGAGATAAGCGATACGGTAATTCATCAATACTTCTTGTTGCTCTTTCTCGCTTTTTGTGTTCCACTCTTCGGCTGTGAAATACAATTCCTCACTGCAAGCCACGTCAATGCCTTGTGTCCCTTTTCCTGCGGAACAGTATGCCATACAGACGGGACAACATCCTGCCATCACCACAAAAGAAAACATCGCTCGTTATCGCGAACAATTGGACAAGATAGGCTTCTCCTTTGACTGGAGCAGA
>JBGXXU010000034.1:0-9811 GCA_041814865.1 Phocaeicola sp.
CGTTCCATCGCCATCGTACTCGATGGTTATGTGTACAGTGCTCCCAATGTGAACGGTGAAATACCCAACGGACAATCTCGTATCAGCGGAAACTTTACTCCCGAAATGACGAAAGACCTTGCCGACGTATTGAAATCCGGTAAGATGCCTGCACCTGCGCGTATCGTACAGGAAGACATCGTTGGTCCTTCTCTCGGACAAGAATCCATCAATCAAGGTCTCATGTCCTTTGCCGTAGCGCTCATCGTACTTATTATATATATGTGTATCATCTACGGATTTATTCCGGGTATGGTGGCAAACGGTGCGCTCTTCATCAACATCTTCTTCACATTGGGTATCCTCGCTTCTTTCCAAGCGGCTTTGACAATGCCGGGTATCGCCGGTATGGTGTTGGCACTCGGTATGGCGGTGGACGCAAACGTATTGATATACGAACGTACGAAAGAAGAATTGCGTGGCGGTAAGAATGTACGCGATGCGGTGGCTGCCGGTTATTCCAACGCATTCTCTGCAATCTTCGACTCCAACTTGACATCAATCCTTACAGGTATTATATTGTTCAACTTCGGTACAGGTCCGATACGTGGTTTTGCGACAACGCAAATCATCGGTATCCTTGTATCGTTCTTTACTGCGGTGTTCCTGACACGTATCGTTTACGAACACTTCTTGAACAAGGACAAGTGGCAAAATCTCTCGTTCACGACCGGTTTCTCGAAAAACTTGTTGCAAAACACGAAGTTCAACTTCATCGGTAGTACCAAGACTGCATTCCTTGTTTGGGCTATCTTCATCGTTGTTTGCTTCGTTTCGTTCGGTGTGCGCGGTCTTTCGCAAAGTATCGACTTTACGGGTGGACGCAACTTTGTGGTACAATTCGAACAAAAAGTACAGCCCGAGACTGTTCGCGCACTCTTGCAAGAAAAAGTGGGCGATGCAAATATCCAAGCCATTGCTTTGGGAACAGACGGACGTACCATTCGCGTGACGACGAACTATCGTATCACGGAAGACAGTCCGACAATAGATGCAGATATCGAAAAGTTCTTGTACGAAGCATTGCGTGATGGCAATTTGTTGGGCAAAGGCACGACACTCGAAATCTTCATCGACCGTGACAACCGTGCGGGAGGTTCCATCATCAGTTCGCAAAAAGTAGGTCCGAGTATAGCAGACGACATCAAGACATCGGCTGTTTGGTCTGTTGTGTTGGCGTTGATAGCTATCGGTGCTTATATATTGCTCCGTTTCCGCAATATAGCGTATAGTGTGGGTGCAACAGTGGCTTTGACAGTAGATACCATTCTGATATTGGGTGCGTATTCTCTCTGTTACGGTTGGTTGCCTATTTCACTCGAAATCGACCAAACTTTCATCGGTGCGGTGCTTACGGCTATCGGTTACTCCATCAACGACAAGGTGGTAATCTTCGACCGTGTGCGCGAATTCAGCGGTCTGTATCCCAATAAGCCTCGTTTCGACTTGTTCAACGAATCGCTCAATACGACGTTGGCACGTACCATCAACACATCTTTCAGTACATTCCTTGTGTTGTTGTGTATCTTCGTACTTGGTGGCGACAGCATTCGCAGCTTCTCTTTCGCAATGATGCTTGGTGTGGTGATAGGTACATTGACTTCGCTTTTCGTAGCGGCTCCGGTAGCTTACCTGACACTTGGTAAAACAACAAAGAAAGCAGCCAAAGCTTAATACGAAACAGAGAATATAGAATATAGAAATGACGGGGAGTAGTCGTAAAGATTATTCCTCGTCATTTTTTATGGTTCGCGCTGTCTCGAATAGCGTGTCGGTGTTGTGTGAAAAAAAAGTACTCTACGGCACGCTCTCGATGCGATTATGATGTTAACATCCTTTGACGCTGTTGCTATCGTGATAGCAACATGATGCTATCAACTTGTGTACATGTTGTTATCAAATTGGCAATATGTTGCCAATTTGAAGTTCTAAGTTCGGGAGTTAATAAGGTACGGAGAGAGGCGTTTTGCAGGGTGATAGTTTAGTGTGTTCTTCGGTGAAGAATGAACGAAAGAGAGAAAACGGCAGATAATTTCTTCGCAGGAGAGGATGTGGTTTCTGTCGGAGACCTTGCTTTTCTTGGGTGAATGAGTGGTACCTCCCAAGTTTCTGACGAAAAAAGGAGGGAAACGGTAATTCCTTGTTGTTTTTTTTCTTAATTTTGCCCCGTAATTAAAGAAAAAGAATTTCTTGTACTCTGTAAAAAAGAGTTTTGTATGCTTTTGTAGGTCGTAAAGAAAGAAGAAGTGTTGTTGAAATTACTTCTTCCTGATTTTGTTAACAATATATATGTGGGAGTGGCTAATTTTTGAATAGACTTTGCTACACTTGTTTTTGAACATAAAATAGACAATAACACGATATAGGTCTTTGTTATCGACTTATATATTGAAACTAAAAAAGACATAATGAACATCTTACAATTAGGAAAATTCTACCCTATTAAAGGAGGGGTGGAAAAGGTAATGTATAATCTATGTTCCGGCATCTCGGCAAAAGGTATATCTTGCGATATGCTCTGTACTTCGTACGAAGGTGAATCCGTAAAGAAAAATATAAGTGCTTACAGTCGCTTGGAAGGCACGGCAACCTGGCTGAAAGTTGCAGCTACGACTATCTCTCCGTCGATGGTGATTCGTTTGAGAGAAATATGCGACAAATACGATATCATACATATACATCATCCGGACCCGATGGCGGCATTTGCGCTTCGTTTGTCCGGTTATAAAGGTAAGGTTATCTTGCATTGGCACAGCGATATCGTGAAGCAGAAGCAACTCCTGCGTTTGTACAAACCGTTGCAAAACTGGCTGATAAAACGTGCGGATTTGATTATCGGAACATCTCCCGTATATATCAAAGAGTCGCCGTTTTTGGCAGATGTGCAGGGAAAAATGGCTTGTTTGCCCATTGGTGCGAATTTCGAGGTCGATAAAGTCGATACAGCCGGTGTACAGCGTGTACGTGCCCGATATCAAGGAAAAAAGATAGTCTTTTCCATGGGACGACTTGTCAATTACAAAGGCTACGAATATCTGATTGATGCAGCCAAGTATTTGACCGACGACTATGTGATACTTATCGGTGGCGAAGGACCTCTCAGAGAAAAATTGCTTCAACAAATAGAGAACGAAGGACTCACCGATAAAGTCAAATTGCTCGGCTTCTTGAGCGATGCAGAACGCGACTTGCATTTTGCCGCTTCCGATATCTTCTGCCTGAGTTCCATTCAGAAAACAGAAGCCTTTGCCATTGTTCAGGTAGAGGCGATGGCATGTGGAAAGCCTGTCGTGGCTACACGTATTCCCGGTTCGGGAGTTTCTTGGGTGAACAAAGACCAAATTTCCGGTTTGAATGTCGAACCGTGCAACAGTCGGGAACTCGCAGATGCCATTATCAAGATATGTGGAGATGCACATGAGTACGAAAGATATTCGCGTTCGGCAAGAGAGCGTTTCGAACAACTTTTTACGCAAGAGAAAATGATAGAGACTTGTATCAATTTATACCATAGTGTACTGGATGGAACGGGAAGATAAATACAAGTTGACGCCATTGCAGATGCTACTGAAGCGATGCTTTGACAGCTTGCTTGCTTTTATCGGGATACTTTTTTGCAGTCCTCTTTTCTTTATTATATATATTGCGGTCAGATTGGAAGATACGGGAGGAGCTGTATTTTCTCAAGAGCGTATCGGTTATAAAGGACGCCCCTTTATGTTGTATAAATTTCGCTCGATGAGAGTAGATGCAGAAGAGGATGGAACTCCTCGTCTTTATCAAGACAATGATGAACGTCTGACTAAGGTCGGACGTTTTATACGTACTTATCACTTGGATGAATTGCCGCAGCTTTGGAATGTTCTGAAAGGAGATATGTCGTTTGTCGGATATCGTCCCGAACGGAAATACTTTATCGACCGGATAATGGAGCAAAATCCGGATTATCGTTTTCTTTACAACTCTCGTCCGGGTGTCTTCTCTTATGCCACGCTCTATAATGGATACACATTTACTATGGAAAAGATGTTGAAACGCTTGGAAATGGACTTGGCATACCTCGAAAAATACTCTGTTTTCAGTGATTTGAAGATAATACTGCTAACTGTTGTTTATATTATTTCAGGAAAGAAATTTTAATCCGTATTTTTGCCGAAAATAAAATCAAAATAATGAAAAAGAATAGTATTCTGATATTTATGGCATTGACTCTTGCAATGCTATCTTCTTGTAGTAGCAAGAAAAACTTCCTTTATTTGCAGGATATGTATCCGGAGGTAGAGTATATTGTAAACAATCGCCCCGAAGCATTGATTAAACGCGGAGACCGACTTAGTATCGTAGTTACGGCAAAAGACCCCGCTTTGGCACTTCCTTATAATTTGAATGTCGCGTCGGTACAAGTTGAAGAAGGTGGAGAAATCAATGCTAATGAGAAAAAGACGACAGTGACTTCGGAGAAAGGTTACCGTGTCAATGCAGACGGTAATATAGAGTTTCCTGTTTTAGGTTTCCTGCATGTCGAAGGTCTGACTTTGACACAGTTGACCAACATGATAAAGGAAAAACTTGTCGTTGGCGGACACTTGAAAGAACCCATCGTGTTGGTAGACTTTATAAACTTCAAGTATTACACATTGGGAGCCCTTAGCCCCGGAGTGCATACGGTGGAAGATGATAGAATCAATCTCATCGAAGCAATAGCTGCTGCCGGCGATTTGAATGAAAAAGCCAAATTAGACCGCATTCTGGTGATAAGAGAGAATGGAGACAAGCGTCAGGTCTACGTTACGGATTTGCGTTCGAAAGACATTTTCGATTCTCCTGCATTTTACCTTCAACAGAATGACATTATCTATGCAGAGCCGCGTTATCGCAAACGTGAACCAGAGCAGAATCTGCTGTATTACATGTCGCTTATTCTCTCCCCGATTATGACATTCTCAACTCTCTATGTTTTATTGAAGAAAGACAGATTATGAAGAAGACTACAAATGCAACACGTCAGAAAGAGGATATCAATGTTTTGGATTTGTTCTTCTATCTGTTGTCACAATGGTATTGGCTTGCCTTGTCAGCTTTAATTTTCGGTGCTTTGGCTTGGTATAAGGTCGAAAAGTCTCCTTATATATATAGTAGTACCATTACTGTTGTTATTAAAGATACTTCTGCCAGCCCGATAACCGGCTTTTCTTCTTCCGGACGTATCACGAGCAGGATTAACATTGCAAACGAGATGTTGCAACTGCGCTCAAAAGCACTTTTGAAAAAAGCTTTACATGCAGCCGGTGCCAACGTCTTTTATCAGGTAGACAATCGCTTGCGTAAAGAAGAGCTTTATCGCGATGCACCTGTGACCATTAGCTTTATCGATGACCCTGCCACTCCAAGCATTTTCTTTTCTCTCACCAAGAAAAATGAACAGAAAGTTACTCTCACAGAATTGAAAGATGCTAAAGGGCAAGAAATCGGAGAGATTTCTCTTGGCGATACCATTAATACAGCACATGGACGTTTTGTCGTATCTCCTAATTTGAGTTATAAGGATAAGCGCTGGAATGGAACTTCCATAGAGATTACTCGTTATAATCCTGAAAATATCGTCGACTTTTTCCATTCCCGTTTGAATGTCAGTCAAGCCGAAACTCAGGCTTCTGTTGTTGAGCTTTCCATGGTGGACTTTTCCTATAGACGTGCCAACGATTTGCTTCACTCCTTGATTGATATTTACAATCAGGAGGTCATCAGAGATAAGAACAAGGTAATGGAAGCCACAGCCGAGTTTATCAGTGACCGTATCGCCATTATCGGACGAGAGTTGGGGAGTGTGGAAGCTACTTTGGAACAGGTAAAGCGTTCGAGCAAAGTGACCGACTTATCTACCGATTTGTATATGGGAGAATCTCAACGCAGCAGTACGGTTGTTCTGGAGTTGGAAAATCAGATGCGTATAGTTAATTATTTACGTAACTTCCTTTCCGACCCGGAAAAGAAAAATGCTCTTTTGCCTGTCAATATCGGTCTGGAAGGAACGGATATCGCTACGCAGATATCTCAATACAACCATCTGAAACTCCGTATGGACAAACTGATGGAAGAAAGCGGAGTGAACAATCCCGTCGTGGTTGAGATAGCAGGCACTTTAGCTGCAATGCGGCAGAATATTCTTATTGCAGTGAATAATGTCGCAAGTAGTTTGCAAACTCGTGTTGCAGATACTCGTCGTAGTGGTCAACGTTCTGTGAGTCAAATATTCTCTATGCCTTCGGGTAGCAGCGAGATAATGAGTACAGAACGTCAGCAAAAAATAAAAGAAGAATTATACGTTTATTTGTTGAATAAGCGAGAAGCTAATGCTTTGGAACAGGCTGCAACAGATGGCAGTGCGCGTATCATAGATATCAGTACCGAAGGCAACTGGCCTATTGCGCCGAATAAAAAGCGTACGGTACTTTTGGGTATATTGATAGGTCTCTTCATCCCGTCTGTCTATTTTATTGGAAAAGCCTTGTTGGACAATCGTGTGCATACGAGAAAAGATATCGAAGAAAGAACATCCACACCTTTTCTTGGAGAAATTCCTTTTGACAAAACGGTGAAGAGGAAAACGCTTCAGGAAGCAAGTATAAAGGTAGATGGGACTGATATGCTTACAGAGTCTTTCCGCTTGTTGCGTTCGAATATGGCATTTATGGCGCGTGGAGGAGAACCTCCTAAAGTCATTACTTTGACTTCTTTCCACGAAAGTGCGGGTAAATCTTTTATCGCTTATAATCTAAGTAAGAGTCTGGCGTTTACTAAAAAGCGCGTATTGTTTATCGACTTGGATATCCGTAAACGTACCATTAGTAAGTTGTTGCAGTTGTCGAAAGATGGGGTTACAGATTTCTTGATTAACTCCTCCATACAGATACAAAATCTGATTCAGCCCGACCCCTCTTGTGAAGGATTGGATTTAATAGCTGCCGGTGCATTGGCACCGAACCCGGCCGAACTGCTTATGGACGAACGTTTGGATATGTTATTTGCAGAAGTCAGAAAGTATTATGACTACATAGTTGTGGACAATGTCCCCTTGCTGTCGATTGCAGATGCTGGAATTACGAATAGAATTGCAGATATGACTCTCTTTGTGATACGTGCCGGTATTATAGATAAGCGTCAATTGCAGGATGTGGAACTGCTGTATCAAACAAAGAAACTTAAGAGTCTTGCTGTTGTTCTGAATGGCTCGGATGTGAAGAAGAAAGGCTATGGATACGGCTATGGATACGGTTACGGTTATGGATACGGCTATGGTTACGGAAATAAGAAAAAGGGCTGGTTGGCACGTTTATTCAATAGATGAAGCACGCTTATCTCATCATGGCACACACCGATGTGCCTTTGTTGAAAGTGTTGTTGTCTATGTTGGATGATGAGCGGAACAACATTTATCTACATATAGACAAGAAAGCACAAGACATTGACCCGAGAGTCTTTTCTACCTCTCGGGCTCAATTGTATATAGCGGATAAGCGTCTGAAAGTATATTGGGGGCATAGTAGCCAAGTTGACTTGGAGATGCATCTTTTCCGCATGGCTCATAAAAATGGACCGTATCTGTATTATCACCTCTTGTCCGGTTCGGACCTTCCCATTAAAACACAAGACTATATTCATGAGTTTTTCGCAAGACATCAAGGTAAAGAGTTTGTCACTTTATGGGCACATTCGGATGCTTTGGCGCGGTGGAGAATGGAACGATATCATTTCTTTATGGAATGGGAGAAACTGCCTGTGCGTTGGCTGGGCATTATATTAGCTAAAATCCGCCATCTTCTGACAAGGATGTTGGGCAAGCGTTCTTTAGCTATCAACCCTAAAGTCGGTGCGAATTGGGTAAGTGTGACACATGAGTTCCTTACTTATTTATTAAGCAAGGAGAAAGAGATAAGTCGAATGTGTAAATATACTCACAATGCAGACGAAGTCTTTCTGCAAACGATTTTATGGCATTCCGAATTTAGAGAGCGAGTGTTTCTACCGAAAGATAGCGAAAGAGAATCGAAAGGCTGTTTACGAGAAGTGATATGGGGAAACAGTTCGGACTCTCCAAAGATATTGGGCATGAGTGAAGCGAACCGTTTACTCACTTCTGGCAATCTTTTTGCACGCAAGTTCAATTCTACGGTTGATAAGAATATCATTCAACTGATAAAAGAGCGTTTTGGTTATGGCAAATGAGTCGAGAACGCAAAAGAGTATCATGAACGCTTCGTTCTCGCTACTATTCTATTTCTTGAATGTAGTAGTGGGTTTCTTAATACGCCGTTATACCTTGCATGCTTTAGGTGCGGAAATTACCGGTATGAAATCTACTATCGGTAATTTTTTGGGGATGCTCAGTTTGGCAGAACTGGGAATTGGTGCTGCTATTGCTTTTGTTCTCTACAAACCTCTTTACACAAGAGATGAAGTTAGCATAAACGAGATAGTATCTGTACAAGGCTGGTTTTATCGCCGGGTGGCTCTTGCTGTAACTCTTGGTGCCATAGGAGTTATGTGTTTTTTTCCGCAAATCTTTGAGAAAGCGGAAATCCCTATGTGGACAGCCTATGCTACTTTTGCTTTATTCCTTTTTAATGCACTTGTCGGGTATGTTGTCAATTATCGCTCTTCTGTTCTTCTTGCAGACCAAAAAGGCTATAAGCTGACCATTTATACACAGAGTTTCTATATTGTAAAGAACCTGTTGCAGATTGTGGTTCTGCTGTTTGTGAAAGACATAGAGTTGGCTTATGCTTTATGTTTGTTGCTTGATTTCTCTCTCTCTGTCTTTGGTGTTTATATGCTGGAAGTCGTATTGCGAAGAGAATATCCATGGCTGAAGCCTGAACCCAAAAGAGGAAAAATCTTGCTTGAGAAATATCGTATTATCATTATCAAGACCAAGCAGGTTTTTGTGCACAAATTAGCCGGTGTGGTACTGAATTCTTCCGGTTCATTGATTATTTATGGTTTTACTTCATTGACACTTGTGGCGAAGTATGAAAATTATATGATGATAGTGTTGAGTCTAAATAATTTGGCGAATCAGATGTTTAATAGTATTGGTGCGGGAATTGGGAATTTGGTAGCAGAAGGCAACAAAGAAAAGATTCTCCGTTTTTTCTGGGAGATGATAGCATTGAAACACTATATCGCAACTGTTTTATGCTTTGGTGCATTGATGTTTTCGCATGCTTTTATCGCGCTGTGGGTGGGCGAGGAATTTCGTTTGGACAATCAAATCTTGATACTTATTGTTCTTTTCATTTTTATCAGCTTGACTCGTTCCTGTGATTTGTTTACGAATGCTTACGGTTTGTTCGATGATGTGTGGGCTCCTGTTACCGAATGCTTACTCAATGTGTGTTTATCTGTTGCTTTAGGTTATTATTGGGGATTGCCCGGTATTATTATAGGGGTTATCATCAGTCTGGTTTCGATTGTCTTGATTTGGAAACCTTACTATTTATTTTGCAGAGGTTTTCAAACTTCGGTTTGGGAGTATTGGAGAAACTATCTAAAATATCCGATTGTCTCGTGGCTTATGTTGGGAATAAGTTTCTTATTTGTCTTTCCGACTATTGGCAGAATAAATAGTTTTACTGCTTTGTTGGGGATTGCCATAACATATACAAGCCTTTTTGCTTTACTGATTTTTGTTTTGTATTATGCGATATCCTCTTCGTTCAGGTTTGTATCTTATCGTTTTTATGAAATAGCTCGTGATAAAATCAACAAAAAA
>JBGXXU010000035.1:0-86211 GCA_041814865.1 Phocaeicola sp.
GGTTTCGGTTCTGTCAACGCATCTTCCGCTCCTTTGTATGTAGTGGACGGTGCCATCTACAACGGCAATATCTCCGATATCCCGACACAAGACATTCAAAGCTTGAGCATCCTGAAAGATGCGGCGTCTACATCGCTCTACGGTTCGAGCGCGGGTAACGGTGTCATCCTCATCACAACAAAAAGCGGTTCTAATGCCAATGTGGGAAAACCCAACTTCAACTTTTCTATGAGTCAGGGTTTCACACGCAGAGGTCAAGAAGACTACGAGAAAATAGGTGCCATGCAGTATTACCCCGTACTCTGGCAACAATGGTTCAACCAATATCGTTACACCAACGGTCTGACTGCAGAAAGTGCTGCCGGATATGCGATGAACGAGTTGTTGACCGATGCGGTATATCAGCCTTATGCCGGTGTTACTTCGGTCTACCAATATGATGCTACTACCAAGGGCTTCAAATACCTGGATGCATCTACCAACCCGAGTCTCGAAGTACCTGCAATCGTGCTGCCCGACGGTACGCTGAACCCACAGGTTACCGGACTCCTCTGGGGCGATGACCTCGACTGGGAGAAAGCACTGTTCCGCACCGGATACAGAAGCGACTACAGCCTCAGCGGCGGTTTGAATACAGACAAGCTGAAGAGCTACATCTCGCTTGGTTACATGAAAGAAGAAGGTTACCGTATCGAAACCGGTTACGAACGTTTCTCGGCACGTGCCAACTTAAGCTATGACGTAAACAATTGGTTGAAAGTCGGAACGAACACCTCCTTTACACGTTCAGAAAGCGAATCTCCGAAACAGGGATCAGGCGCATTCAGCTCCAACTCGTTCAATTTCGTACGTGGAATAGCACCTATCTATCCTATCCACATGCACAATGCAGACGGTAGCTATATATTGGATAGTGCAGGCAACAAAATTTACGACCACAGCGATTCGCGTCCTTACAGCGGTCGTTTCAATCCGGTAGAGGAGTCTTACTTGGACAAATCCGTATCGGAAACAGATGCTTTGAACAGCCGTACATTTGCGACTATTCAGTTCATGAAAGATTTGAAACTTACAACCAACTTGTCTTACGATTTGCTCAACAGCAGAAGTAAAGTACGTTTTAACAATGAAATGGGTGACCAACCGCTGGGTCTGTTAGAGATAAAAAATTATCGTTATACCACCGTGACATTCAACCAACTTTTGAACTATGTGAAAAGTTTCGACAAGCACAACTTCGAGTTCCTGCTCGGTCACGAAAACTATTCATACAAAGTTCAAAGTCTGATAGGTGAGAAAAAAGGTATGTTCTTGTTCGGTTTGGACGAATTCTCCAACCTTTCTGAAATCACAAAATTGAATTCCGGCACCGACACATACAAGAAAGAAGGTTATTTCGGACGTATCAATTACGACTACGACGGAAAATACAATGCTTCTTTCTCCTACCGTCGCGACGGTTCCTCACGTTTCCACAAAGACAAGCGTTGGGGTAACTTCTGGTCAATGGGTCTCGGTTGGAACATACACAGAGAAAAATTCATGGAAAAACTGTCATGGATAGACGAACTTAAAGTGAGAGCTTCTATCGGTCAGACAGGTGTGGACGGTTTGTCTTCTTATTATCCATACAAAACACTTTACGGTCTGGGCAATAACAACTATACAAACATCGGCTTGCGTATGTCATTGCTCGGTAACCGAAACCTTGTATGGGAAACACAGACCAGTACGGACATCGCTGTCGAATTCGGTTTATTCCGCCGCTTGAGAGGTACCATCGAATTCTTCAACAAAGCATCCAAAGATTTGGTGTTCGATAGACCTTTGCCGGCTTCTTCGGGTATCGGTTCTATCGCAGACAATATCGGTAAAGTACGCAACTACGGTATCGAGTTCTCTCTCGAAGGAACCTTGTTGCAAACCAACGATATCAACTGGGTGATAAAAGCCAATGGTACCATCACTCGCAACAAGATAGTGGAACTCCCCGAAGCAAACAGAGCAGACGGTATCGAGTTCGATTATCACAAATATGTAGAAGGCGGTAGCGTTTACGACTACTATCTGAATGAATTCATCGGTGTGAACCCCAAAAACGGTAAAGCCATGTATCGCTTGGATAAAGTGAAATACCCCAATGCGGAAACAGTGGGAACAGATGGCGAAGAAGCGACTTGGACTTACCGTTCGGACTTTGCACAAAAGCATTTCTGCGGTTCTTCCATCCCCGACCTTTATGGTGGCTTCGGCACAGACTTCAGCTGGAAAGACATTGACTTCAGCGTAAGCTTCGCTTATCAATTGGGTGGCAAAAGCTATGACGGTGGATATCAAAGCTTGATGGGACGTCGTTTGAAAGCCGGTAGAGCATTCCACGTAGATATGCTCAAAGCTTGGAGACAACCGGACGATGTGACAGATGTTCCTCGTTTAGATGCCGGTACAGACGGACAGTATGACAATACAAATTCAGACCGTTTCCTGATTTCCAGCTCTGCATTGATGCTCCGTTCCATCTCCATCGGTTATACACTTCCTAAAGCATGGACTAATAAATTACAGTTGGGTACGACACGTATCAGCCTCGCTGGCGAAAACCTCTTCCTCCTCTCCAAGAGAAAAGGTTTGAACCCCATGGGACAATACTCCGGTGTGACCGGTTCTGCATACTATGACTATGCAAAGACCATCACCGCGACTCTTTCTGTTTCTTTGTAAAACTCAAAAATATAAGAATATGAAATTCTGGAAATATACATTGACTTCACTGGCTTTTGCCGGTCTGCTCACAGGCTGTGCCGGAGATTATCTCGAAACAGACCCGACCGGCTCTATTTCTGAAGACAAGGCAACCAGTTCGTTGAAGGGTTTGAATGGTATGGTAGAGGGTCTCCACAACATGACTTACATCTATCACTTTACACAAGTTTTTGGTACCGGTCTCGCTTCGTTGAACTTCAATTACGATGCCATCGGTGATGACTTCATCAACACCAAGCCGGCATACAATATGGGGTTTTATCGCTGGACAGACCACACCAGTCCTACTGGAAATATCAACTATTATTCTTGGGATTATTACTATACGTTGATACTCCATGCCAACAGAATTATCGAGAAATCCGAAAGTCTGACTGGAGTAGACGCTAAAGCATTGAACAGAGCGAAAGGCACAGCTTTGGCTTACAGAGCTTTTGCTTATCACCGTTTGGTACAGCTTTTCAGTAAACGTTTCGTATCCGGTGCTGCCAACGATGGTTTGGGCGTGGTATTACGTCTCACCGAAGCGGAACAGTTCGTACCCAAAGAACGTGCAACAGTAGCCGAAACCTATGCACAAATCAATAAAGATATGGCTGCAGCATTGGAAGCACTGAACAATGCAACTGCCGTAACCGGTAAGAACTCCATGAGCTACGCCGTGGCAAACGGTATCGCAGCACGCATCGCATTGACACAAAGCGACTGGGTAAATGCAGAAAAATATGCTGAAACAGCCATAACTTCTGCGAAAACCGAATTGGGTGTCGCTCTCCAAGAAGGAACAGACCTCATCAACGGCTTCAATGATTGGAGTTCTGCAGAGTGGATGTGGGCTTACAAGCAAGCACCGGACCAGGATTTAGGTTATATCCACCCGTTCGTAACCATGTCTTACAATTTTGCCGGTCACGCGCAAGGTATACGCTTTGCCATCAACCGCACCATCTACGACCAAATGGGCGATTCGGACGTACGTCGTAACCTGTGGATTTGCGCAGACAAAAACTTGGCTGCTCTTCCTGCTGATGCATACGCTGGCTATTTCAACCCTAGTAACTGGGAAAAAACCGGTCAGTCCGTGAAATACAAAGCAGCAGGTGCGAAGAGTTCAAGAGGCGACCTCTATATGATGCGCGTGGCAGAGATGTACTACATCCAGGCAGAAGCAGAATATCGTCAAAGCAAAACAGCCGAAGCACAAACTACTCTCAATACCATCATGAAAACTCGTGATGCGAACTACGATGCAACGGCTTATACAGGCGAAACACTTTGGAATGAAATCTATCAGAACAAACGTGTGGACATGTGGGGGGAAGGCGAACGTTTCTTCGACATGAAACGTCTGCAGGAAATACCTAACCGCTTGAAGAATGCTGCAAACTTCAACTATTTGAAAGATGCAGAATTACAAATGGCTATCACACGTAACTCCGGAGCAAACGTAGTGAACATTCCTACGACTTTGGACGACCCCGCTTGGCAATTTGCCATCCCCTATGCTGAAATCAGAGGTAACAACCTCTGCAAGCAAAACGAGTTGAAGCAATAAGCTCAACACGAATATCTCTAAAAAGGCTATCGGTTTATTCCGATAGCCTTTTTTATCGCATCGCAGTTGGTCAGTTCTACCACAGTAAGGCTTCTTCAAACTTTCAGACAACAACTTCATCATTCAAAATCCGGTCACACCGGCTCATTTGAACAATTGGATGAAAAGAAGTTGTGAACAACTTCAAAGAGATAAAGAAAGAGAAAAGCTTTGTGCAAGAAAAAAGAGAGACCTGTTTTGTGAATGAGGTCTTCCTGCAGTATCTTGATATGAGGATTTGTTACAAACGGTGATAGATTTCTGAAAAAGGCAGACGGAAGCGTTCGCCCCATACTCCTTTGTCCGTGCGGATACCGCAAGATACCACCAGACTGACGTGTGCTCCCGATGGTAATTTCAGTATGCGCTTCATACGCTGCTCGTCGAAACCTTCGAGCGGACAAGTATCCAAACCCCGTTCTGCCATGGCAAGCATGAAAGTTTGTGCCACCAAAGCACAACTTTTATGGTTCTTTGCCGTGACGTCTGCTTCGGTGACGGTACGAACAATGGGACGAAACAGCCCGATGGTACACGACAAGGCTTTGCGCAAACAACCCATCAAACCGAAACAACGGGCATACAGAAAAGGAATGATTTTACCATAATAAGTACGATAGCGTTCTTTGCGATGCTCCCATCGTTCTTTCGGACTGAAGTTTTCCACATTTTTCAGTTCGAACGCCAGTGCAACTTGCGCATGCGCCTTAGCCAGGTCGCCTCGTATCACGAATACCACAAATTGGTCGGCAGTGGTAGCAGCAGTTTGCCCGAAACAAACCTCCGCCACACGCTGTTTCAGTTCGGAAGTAACTATATGGTACGCCTCCCACAATTGCAGGTTAGAGCTTGTGGGAGCAAGTTGTGCTTCTTCGATACATGCTTTTATCACTTCTGTATCGAGCGGTCGGGATGTGTCGAAGTGACGAACTGCTCTACGAAACAGCAGTGTTTCTTTCAGTGACATGAGCGTTTGTCTTTATTACCGGAAAGCTCTCTCCGGCGGAATATCTTAGAAGAAAAAGCGCAGAATATCGTTCAGATTGGCAAATATCATCAAACCGAAGATGAATATCATACCTGCCACTTGCGCATAGCTTATCACCTTTTCGCTCGGCTTTCTGCGCGTAACCACTTCGATAATCAGGAACAGGATATGCCCACCATCGAGAGCCGGTATAGGAAGAAGGTTCATTACCGCCAACATGATGGAGATAAAAGCCGTCATTGTCCAGAAACGATACCAATCCCACTGCGCAGGAAAGAGTGTAGCAATGGTACCAAAACCACCGATACTCTTGGCACCGTCTTTGGTTACCACGTATTTCAAGTCGTTGACATAGCCTTTCAGCGTATTAACACCAAGCATCACACCTGCAGGAAACGATTCGAAAAAACCGTACTCGATAACAGTTTCTTTGTACTTGGGCAGATTGACACTTACACCTACACGGAAAGTATCATCCGTTGTAACTTTCACCGTGTCGCGTATTCCTGCACGTGCATAAACGAGGTCGAACGTGAAGTTTTTCTTTTCTGCAAGTTCTGCTTTTGATGCTTCCAAATCCATTTCCGTCAAGAAATCATTGAACGAAGCCAAAGGTTTTCCATTGAATGCCAAAAGCGTATCACCCGCTTGCACACCGACCTGCGCCAAAGCTCCTTTAGGAATAACGGTATCCACCACATTCGGTATCAACGGCGTTGCAAAGATGGGAGCCGTTTTTACCATTTGCAACAGATTGAGTTCGGGCATTGGCAAGACAAGTTCTTTACCGTCACGCAAGACTTTCACTTCTTTTGCTTCGGAAATAGTGCGCATCATATCCACACCATATTTTTCGAAATCCACACCGTCTGCACTCAGCAGTACGTCGCCATCACGAAATCCTGCTTGTTCGGCGTATTCATTGAATGCCATACCGCCCGTCATATTCTTGACAGAGATATAATGCTCGCCCCAGGTGTATAATACCATCGAATAAATAAACAGTGCCAACAAGAAGTTCATCACGACGCCGCCTGCCATCACGAAAAGACGTTGCCACGCCGGTTTGGTACGAAACTCCCACGGTTGAGGTTCTTTAGCCATTTGCTCCGTGTCCATCGACTCGTCTATCATACCGGCTATTTTACAATAACCGCCCAAAGGCAACCAACCAACGCCGTATTCCGTATCGCTGTTCTTGGGTTTATATTTGAAGAGCGAGAACCAAGGGTCGAAAAATATATAGAATTTCTCCACACGTATCTTGAACAATCGTGCAAATAAGAAGTGTCCTCCTTCGTGTATCAATACCAGTATCGAAAAGCTCAGCACCAATTGCAGTGCACGTATCAATATCGTTTCCATTCGTAGTCTGTTCTGTTTTAAGTTTTAATAGTGATGACGGGCTATACGCTCGGTTGTAGCGCGTCGTACTTCCGCATCGGTTTGTACATAATCTTCGTAAGCAGGTTTGGAGACAAAGGTCGTTTCGTTCAACGCATCCTCTATCGCACGGGCGATGCCCAAGAAAGAAATCTCCTCGCGCAAAAAAGCAGCTACTGCCACTTCGTTTGCCGCATTGATGACACAAGCAGCATTACCACCACGCGTCAAAGCCTCGTAAGCCAAAGCCAAACAGCGAAACCGTTCCATGTCGGGAGCTTCAAAAGTCAGTGTGGGATATTTCAGGAAATCCAATGTATGACCAGCCAAAGGCAAGCGTTCAGGATAAGAGAAAGCCAGTTGTATGGGTAGTTTCATCGAAGGAATACCCATTTGTGCTTTGACTGCACCGTCTACAAATTCCACCATAGAGTGTACGATAGACTGAGGATGCACCAAGACCTCTATTTGTTCCGGACGCACATCGAATAACCATTTAGCTTCGATGACTTCAAAGCCTTTGTTCATCATCGTGGCAGAGTCTATTGTTATTTTTGCGCCCATCGTCCAGTTGGGATGTTTCAGGGCTTGTGCCTTTGTCACCGTAGCCAACTGCTCTGCCGTATGCAAACGGAAAGGACCACCGGATGCCGTCAACAAGATACGATGTATTTCCGCGCAACTTTCCAAACATTGGAAAATGGCAGAGTGTTCAGAGTCTACGGGAAGTATCGGAGTATTGTATTCGAGTGCAAGTGCCGTAATCAATTCGCCTGCCACAACCAACGTTTCCTTGTTGGCAAGTGCTATGACTTTACGATGACGGATGGCATTCATGACAGGAGCCAAACCTGCATATCCCACCATCGATGCCAAAACAATATCTATGGGCTGCGCTTCCACCACTTCGCACAAAGCTTGACTGCCTGCATAAATTTTCATGGGCAAGTGCCCGAGTGCCTCTTTCAATCGAAGATAATGCGCTTCGTTGGCTATTACCACCGCTTCGGGGTGAAATTGCAAGGCTTGGCTTATCAAGAGTTCGACATTGTCGTTTGCCGTCAGTGCGTAAACTTCGTATCTGTCTGCGTGTTCGGATATGACTTCCAACGCCTGTGTACCGATAGAACCCGTCGAACCGAGTA
Organism: Phocaeicola sp.; assembly: GCA_041814865.1. GTDB lineage: Bacteria > Bacteroidota > Bacteroidia > Bacteroidales > Bacteroidaceae > Phocaeicola. The sequence goes on from JBGXXU010000035.1 coordinate 7,874, forward strand.
TGGCTATTTGTTTCTTAGGAGATTCCATGCTGATTGTTGTTATTCGTCTTCCCATTCTCCAAGCAAGCCGTCGGGTACTGCCACTGTCAAGTACTTTTCTTCACGATTGACATCAAGAATAAATTCCTCGTGTGCAGGGAGTAAAAGTTCGCCGTCGGGTGTGTCGATGTAAAAGAGCACATTCATGGTAGACTCGTCCACATGAACGACAGTGCCCAACTCGCCGTGCACAGTGTCTATCACACGAAAGCCTTCGAAGAAATTCCATGTTTCTATCTCTTCTCTTTCTATGGCTTGATGTTTGGGTAAGTAAACTTCCGTATTGGTAAAACGTCGGGCTTGTTCGGCTGTATCGATATCTTCCAGTTTGAGGATGGCTGCATTATCGCTTCTGAAACGATAGCTCTCGATAAAGAATGGAACAAAGATGCCATCCAACAATAAAACGAGGAAGTCTACATCTTCCCGGTCGAAACTGTCGTCTTGAAACGTGAAACTCAACTCTCCGGATACGCCGTGCGGTTTGTTCAGCATTCCTATTTTATAGACATCTTCTTTCTTTATCATACTCAAATGCGAGTGATACGTGCGCCCAATGCCGTAAGACGTTGTTCGATGTTCTGATAACCGCGGTCTATCTGCTCGATATTGTGGATATGACTCACACCCTCTGCACTAAGTGCTGCAATAAGCAAGGCTATACCGGCACGAATATCCGGCGAACTCATGTTACCGCCACGCAAACGGAACTCCCTGTTGTGACCGATGACGACAGCACGGTGCGGGTCGCAAAGAATGATTTGCGCTCCCATGTCTATCAGTTTGTCCACGAAGAAGAGACGGCTTTCGAACATCTTCTGATGAATAAGCACACTACCTTTGGCTTGTGTAGCCACAACAAGCATCACACTCAACAAGTCGGGTGTAAGACCGGGCCAAGGAGCATCTGCCATCGTCATGATGGAGCCATCGATGAATGACTCTATCTCGTATTTCTTTTGCTTCGGTATGAAGATATCGTCACCGCGTTGCTCCAATTTGATACCCAAACGTCGAAAACTGTCCGGGATTATACCCAAGTTCTCGTAAGACACATTTTTTATCGTGATTTCGCTACCCGTCATGGCTGCCATGCCGATGAAACTGCCGACTTCTATCATATCGGGCAATACCCTATGCGTACAGCCATGCAATGTTTCCACACCTTCGATGGTCAAAAGATTGGACGCGATACCGGATATGCGTGCACCCATGGAGTTGAGCATCTTGCAAAGCTGTTGCAAGTAAGGTTCGCAAGCGGCATTGTATATCGTGGTGGTTCCTTTGGCAAGGACTGCTGCCATCACGACATTGGCAGTACCTGTCACGGAAGCCTCATCGAGCAGAATATAGGTTCCTTGCAGGCTGTCGCCTTCGATGTGATAAGTAGATTGTTCCGCATCGTACCGAAAAGTGGCTCCCAACTTCTGTATACCGAGAAAGTGTGTATCCAGTCTGCGACGACCTATTTTGTCACCGCCGGGTTTCGCTATCACGGCTTTGCCGAAGCGTGCCAGCAGGGGACCTACCAGCATAACCGAGCCACGCAGTTTGGCACAACGTGTCAGAAACTCTTCGCTCTGCAAATAAGAAAGGTCGATATTGTCGGCTTTGAAGGTGTAGGTATCCGCATCGAGACGAGACACCGACACGCCCATATCGCGCAAAAGTTCTATGAGATTGTTCACATCCAGTATATTCGGGATGTTGCTTATTGTTACTTCCTCTGCCGTGAGGAGTGTGGCGCAAACCACTTGCAACACTTCGTTCTTTGCTCCCTGCGGCGTGATTTCGCCACGCAGTTCATGTCCGCCTTCTATCACAAAACTTGCCATATCCGACCTCCTTTTGCTTTACTTGTTTTTATTCTTTTTCTTTTTGCTGTTAGTGTTCTTGTTGTTGCGCTTGAACGCACCGTTGAGCACACGCGCTTCGTAGAAACGTATTTCTTCTTCGGTCATGCGCAGTTTGCCGTCGGACATTTCGAGCAGGTCTTCCAGTATTTTTCTGTTTTCCACGCCTTCTTTGTTCCAAGCGTTGTAGTCTTTCTTCATGTAGTTCACCGTCAATTCCAACAGTTGCGTACGTTCTTCGCCGGCTTCCATGTTTTTGGCTTTGTCTATCAACTCCTGTATGTATCTGCCGTAATGGCGATAACGGATGTTGCCTTTGGGATAAGGTACGCGGTCGGGTTTTATAAGCAGATTTTCCGGTTTGATAACTCCCTCCGGATAATCTATGTCCAAACGAAACTCCGACATGATAGCCAAATGGTCCCAGAGTTTGTGATAGAAATCTGCCACATCGCGCAGGTGAGGGAACATACCACCCATAATACGGATGATGGTGTTGGCGCATCGCTGACGTTCCGCACGGTCTTGTATCGTCAGTGCGTGGTCTACCATGTTTTGTACGCTACGTCCGTACTCGGGCATAGGTAGTTGGCGTTGTTGTGTATTATATTGCAACTTTTCTTGAATACTCATAGCAGAGTGGTTCATCATATATTTGTTAGTACTGTTTGATTTGTTCAAATTTTCTCGAGAGGCTTTCGTGTCGAAAGGTGCATATCACAGCAACTTCTTGGATACCGTAGCCACAAACTCTTTGAGGTAAAACGGTTCGAAGTAAGCCACATCTTTATAGTCTTCCAGCGCAACGGCTTTTTCTGCCAAAGGGAACATCCAACGAGCCAGTGGGCGAATGTCGTCCAGGAAATGAGCATTGGGATGTGTGAGTTTCGTTTTGCACTTTGCCGCTCCATTGCCGAAGAAGTAAACAGGTCTTTGTGCCAGCAACTCGGCAAAAGAAGTTTCGTCGATGATATCCGCTCCCACCGCACGCTGTTCGCGCAGTGCGCGGTCGTACACCGCAGTGTACACTTCCATTCGGCGTGCATCTATCATGGGACAAAGCAGTGCATCTTCGGGCAACTTGTCGGAAAGCAGTACCGGAACACACAAAGCCTGCAATGTGGGAACGCCGATGAGAGGTATCTCACGGGCATAACAGATGCCCTTCGCCATCGAAACACCGATACGCAAACCCGTGTACGAACCGGGACCGCAACTCACGGCAACAGCATCCACAGGTATGGCATGACTGTCGGCAAAAGACAAACCCTCGTCCACATACCGACCCAAAAGCGTGGCATGTTGTTGTCCTTCGAAATTTTCTTGGTGAAAAATCACATCGCCGTCCTGACTTACTGCCACCGAACACACTTCGGTAGACGTCTCGATATGCAAAATACAAGACATAATCTTTGTGTATCGTTTTATTGTATAGTATGCAAATGTACGGCTTTTCTTTTAGCCGACAAGGGGTTCGTCATACGCAGACGAAAGAAATCCGAAGTTCTCTCGTAGAACTTCGGATTTAATACTGTCGGCGATGTGGCACATCATCATCGCTTAAAGCGATGGCATCTTCAGATAATACGCATCCCACTTGATACGACGGGTTGCCTTAGAGTGGCGACCATCTTTGAACGAGATGGTGAAAGTCAACTCGTGTTCTTGCGCTTTGGTCGGTGCAGAAATAAAACGCAACATACCCCAGCCAGGCTCTCCCCAATTCAAACCAAGCAAGGTGTAACGAGAAAAGTCGATATCCGACAACCGACCTTCCACGAGTTCCAACTTACCCATGTTTTCTCCGTTCAAAAGCCACCAATAGGGAGAAATACCCTCTCCTCCGAAATGAAAATTCGGTCCCGGTTCGGAATTGACATAGGCAGAGTATCCGGAAGCTATATAAGGCAAGGGATTGGTGCTGAGAAATGCCATCACATCGTTCAGAGTGCTACCTGCAGGATGCGTGTCGTCCCATGCGGCATCCGACACAACTTCTATACGCTGTATTATATCTGTCGAGTATTCACGTCCCAAAATCAAAGACAGCGCATTTCCCATCATGGTATGTTTGCGATTGTACGACATGTCGCCTATTTTCAGACAAGACTCATCATACTTGTGTTTTGCTTCTCCTTTGTCAAACCAATTATATCGCTCACCACCTTTACCGACCAAAAAGAACAAACCTTTATAAGGCTCGCTTATCACAACATCTGTTTTTCCCCAAAAACTCAATACAAACGAACGAATAGTTCTGGTGTTCTGGATATTCGGATTGTCTTTATCGCAACCGGTCAATAACACAAGGGTCAGTAAGAGAATGCTTAGATTTACAAGTCTCTTCATAGTTTAATACTTTAGATGAATAATGGTGCTAATTTATAGTTTTTCCTTAAAATCAAACCATTAAAACAGCATTTTTCTGTCTTTCTTCTTGCGGTTTGCCATGCTCGGTACCATGAACAAGAAAACGAAAGTTGTTTCATACGGGCTTTTCATACAGCAAAAGCGAGCATTTCGCAGTCTTTATCGGGACTACCGAACACTCCCGAAAACACGTCTTTTCGATGGTCGTAAAACCGCACTATAATACCCTCTCGACAGGATTATAATGTTAACATTCTTTGACGCTGTTGTCATCGCGATAGCAACATGTTCTTATCGCGATAGCAACATGATGCTATCGACTTGACAACATGTTGTTATCAAATTGGCAATATATTATTAGTTTGAAGTTCTAAGTTTATGAGTTGACGAGGTACAAGGAGGAATGTTTTGCATAGCGGAAAATCCGAAACTCGAAGACCCGTTTCTTCCTTTTTTTCCTATATATAATAGGAGCGGCAATGCGCCGCAGGGCATGACCGGCATAAGAGACCATGACCCGACGCAAAAAAACGAGGACAAGAAACGGGGATATACGCCGCTTCTTGCCCTCGCCATATATCGGCGACGAAACGCAGGTTCTCAATACGATGCCGACGCGTTCAAACCTTCGGCTTCCAGACGCTTCACGATGGCGTCCAACTCTTCTTTCGTGGCTTTCTTGAGGCTTTTCGTGGGTGTCTCTCTGTCGATGGTATAAATCATGACTTGGCGTGGTGCAATCTCTTTCACCGCTTCGAGCCAGGGCAACACAAACTCGTCCGTAGTATTGTCCACCGACTCGCCGTTGGCATCCACGCCTTTCATGAACATGGTTTGCACGATGAGGTTTCCCTTGAAAGCTTTCATGCCCTCTACTATGTTTTTCACGCTGTAATTGCCCGTAGGTCTGTCTATACGACGGATGTAGGCTTCGTCGATGGTATCGAGTTTCAGTATGTTGTTGTCCACTTTGCAGAGTGCCGCGAACACCTTCGGGCGATGTATCAAAGTGGCGTTGCTCAACACGCTGATTTTGGCTTGCGGAAAATACTTGTCGCGCAATGCCAGCGTATCGTCTATGATTTCCGCAAATTGCGGATGCGAAGTAGGTTCGCCGTTGCCTGCAAAAGTAAACACATCCGGGTTCGGTCCATTCGCCTGCATGTCTTTCAGCTTTTCTTCCAAACGCGTACGTACCTCTTCGCGCGTGGGCAACTTCTCTTTGGCACGCGTATCCTTGTTGAAACCGCATTCGCAGTAAATACAGTCGAAATTGCAAAACTTACCGTCGTTCGGCAGAAGATTGATGCCGAGCGACACACCCAAGCGACGGCTTTTCACAGGTCCGAATATGGGCGAAGGAAATATAATGGTAGCCATACGCCGTCTGCTTAACGCTCGATGATACCTCTCACACGTACATCGGGCAGGTGCAATGCTATGCGCTCCGAAACCGCAGGCACGGCAATGGCTGCACTTGCGCGCGAAGCTCTGCCCGTAATCAGGGCAACGGCTTTGGCATAAAGATGCTCCTGCTCGTCGCCAAAGTCGAAGTATCCCCAAAAATAACCGTCGTTTCTGGGATCGTTTTCGTTGAGCGTCACATCCGGTTCGAACCCGTTTTCGTAATCGCCGAAGTTCTTCGCGTTGTAAGTTTGGAATGTCACGGGCACCAAACGGTATTTGGTCTTGTCCGTGTCGGTGAGTTCTTTCACTATCATGCCCACGTTTTTACCATGTGTGGTTGTGCCCACCAACGTGACCGTGACGTCTATGCCGCGCAAAGCGTTGATGACAAGTTCGCTTGCCGATGCCGTGGCATTGGTGACAAGGCAATACACATGCTTCAGCCCCAAATCGCCATCGGACAACGAAATGTTGTTCAGGTTGTAATAAGCATCGTAATCGAAGAGGTATTCCTGTTTCTTGCCTCCGACTTTTGCCATTTGGCGGGTGTTATAACGATAGGAAGCGAAGATTTTACCACGTGTCGCCACGCCTGCCACACAGGAAGCTATCAGATTGGCACTTTGCACGTCGCCACCGCCATTGTAACGGAAATCCAGTATCAATTGATTGATGTTCTCTTTCTTGAATTCCTTGAATACTTCGTACAGTTCTTCGTCGAAAGCCTTGTCGAAACGGCTGTACACCAAATAACCTATCTTGTGTGCACCATCCGTTGTGATACTTTTCTTCAATACGGGATTGCAATACATAGCTTCGGACGTGAGTTTATAAACATTGTCTTTTTCGTCCGAAAACTCCAGTTTAAGACCTGCTTTGCCGGGGAAAATCAATTCCGTCCACAACGCCGCAGCAGCACTTTGGTCCAAAGTCTTGCCCGCTTTTTTGCGAATGATGGAGCCGCGCTTGATGCCTGCTTTTTCCGCCGGCGAGTCGGGATATACCGCTTTCACATAGAGATCGAACAACTCTCTCTTGTCATCATACCTCACCGATATGGCACCGATGACACCAAACGAGTATTCTTTTTCCTTCGCCTGCTTTGTCGCACGCGTGAGAGATGCCGCTACCAGATTGGGGTCTACTTTCTCTATGTAAGAAAACAATGCGTACTTGTACTGGTTCTTTTTTTCATCTATCAATATCAACTTCTTGTCCAATACGTTTGTCTTCATGCCCATGAGTGTATTCTGCACGAAAGCATCGTAATCTTGTGCGAAATTGGGAGAAAGCGTTTGGTATTCGTCGTCATAGAGATACCACTCTTTCAGGTGATTGTGTATTTTTTGATTGAGTGTTTCTTCTTGTGGCGGTGTGGGCGGTTCGGGGTCGTCCACTTTTCCCTTGCAGGCAACAAGGCCGCAAACAGCCAGTACTATCCAGGCGAGATTTTTCAGATACTTTGTCATGTTTCTTCTTTTTTATTATCAGCAAATATACGATGAAAGTCACTCGACAGCACTTCTCGCCTGTCTTTATTTCGTTTTACAGCGCATTTCATGAAAAAACCGGCATGAATATGCAAGAAAAGAAGTGCTCGTTACGGAACGAAAAACAGCTGCTACACCATGATTTTTCAGTCCGAAAAACTCTGGAAAATCACTTTCTTGATGAATGGGAAATACCTCTACAATGCCTTTTTATGGGATTATAATGTAAACGTATGGATGAAAACAAAAAAGAAGCGCACCCACATGGGTGCGCTTCCGATAGCTGAATGTGTCGATGGATTACGCATAAGGAACGCGTGCCAACATTTCTGCAATTTTTTCCACGCCTTCTTCAAGAGGTTTTGATAGCATGGGACGCAAAAACATACTGATTTCTGCATCGAGTGTAACTTTCAGTTTGGCTTCTGTAGCATTCACGGGCAATACTTGTACCCAAAGGTTGAGAGGAATGGGTGTATTGACGCCTTCGAATTTGATACATTTCATCGGTTCGCGCTCTACGATGCGGATGCAAATGGAGAAGCCTTTGACATCAAAAGAAATACTGTCTGCACCGATTTGTATATTCTCTGGAAGATGTTCCGTATGTGCTTTGAGTTCTTCCAAACGGTTCAAGAGCGGTTGCAAATGCGTTAAATCTGCAATTTTCGTGTAGACCTGCTCCTGTGTGTAAGGCACGGTTTTCACATTGCTTTCATATTTTGCCATATATAATAGGTATAGTGGTTATTTGCCGGTCCAAGTCGCGGGGTCTTTGCGCCAAGCCTGCAATACAGGAATATCTTCGGCTTTGATGTAATTGGTAGCCAAAGCCTGTTCCAATACGGCGTTGTAATGGCTCAGCGTGATGAGTTCCACATTCTCTTTGGCAAAAGCTTCCGTTGCCACATCGAACCCGTACGTGAAAGATGCCACCATGCCTATCACTTCGCAACCGTAATCGCGCAAGGCTTTCACTGCTTTCAGACTGCTGCCGCCTGTAGAGATAAGGTCTTCTATCACCACAACTTTTGCACCCGGTTTCAAATCGCCTTCGATGAGATTTTCCAACCCATGGTCTTTCGGGGCAGAGCGTACATATACGAAAGGCAGGTTCAACGCGTCGGCTACCAAAGCTCCCTGCGCGATGGCACCTGTCGCCACACCTGCAATGGCTTCTACCTGACCGAAGCGTTCGAGTACTATTCTACAAATTTCCAGCTTCACGAAATTGCGAAGCTCTGTATATGAGAGAGTCTTGCGGTTGTCGCAATAGATAGGAGATTTCCAACCCGAAGCCCAAGTAAAAGGATTGGACGGCTGGATTTTCACGGCTTTCACGTTAATGAGTTTTTCTGCAAATAATCGTTCTAACGTATGCATGCTAAAATAATTTTGATAGTATGTTTTGTTTTGCAAATGTAGGGATAAGTTTTCGAGTTTGTATGGACGGGGTACTTTAGTTACGAGGGCGTTAAAAAGAACAAGCAAAAGACGCCCAAAATTCCAGAACTAAAAAACTCATCGTGTTCATTCCCTTGTCGACTCCACTTTAATAAGGGAATGTCCACATCAGAGTGTAAAAGAAACCTCGCACATACGTGCCAATTCGGGATGATGCGTGATGAAGATACAAGTCTTTCCTGCATAGTGGCGTTTGATGTTCTCCATCAGCTGTGCCTCTGTCTTCGTATCCAATGCGGAGGTTGCTTCGTCGAAAAGCAAGATGTTGCCCGGACGCAGCAGCGAACGAGCGATGGCTATACGCTGTGCCTGTCCTTCGCTAAGCCCTCCACCTTTTTCATTGAGCGGAGTATCCAATCCTTGCGGTAGCTGTATCACGAAATCGGCTACGGCTGTTCGCAACACTTCGTGCAATTCTTCGTCTGTGGCGTTCGGATTGCCCATGAGGAGGTTATCACGTATCGTTCCGCTGAAAAGCGTATTTCCCTGCGGTACATATACGAAATTGCCACGCGTGTCGGGCGATACGACGGCAATACGTTTGTTGCCTTTGCTGTCTTTTCCACGCAGTGTGATGTTTCCCTCTTCGGGAATGGTCAAAGCCAGCAGCAGACGTATGAGCGTGGTTTTTCCTGCCCCCGTCTTGCCCAAGACAGCCGTATGACTGCCTGCAGGAAACGAAAGGCTCAATCGTTCCATCACCGGACGCTCGTGCGGTGTATAACGGAAGGATACGTTTTCCAATACAATGTCGGGGGTAGAAGTATAGACAATACGTTGCTTTTCCTCTTCTTCGGGAAGTGCTTCCAGTTCTTGCAACCGCTCTATGGCTGTCAATACATCGACAAAGGTCGGTGCGAGTCGGGACATATCCATTGCGGGTCTCTGCAAACGTCCCGAAAGTTGTATGAAAGCCGTCATCGTACCGAATGTGATGGCACCTGCTTTCAGTTTGATGGCTCCCCAAATGAACGCCATCAGGTAACTTCCCCAAAACGCCAAAGAAAGTGTGACATTGGAAACGACAGAAAAAACCGTACGTCGATTTACTTGTGTACGGAGTTCGTCTTGCAATGTATTCAATTTGTCTACGCTCCAGGCATCTTGTTCGAGTGTTTTCACAACGGTTCTGTATTGCAGACTTTCCTGGATGACGGATTGTATTTTACTGTCGTGTTTGCGAATGGCACGCGTAAACTTGCGCATACGATAGGTATAAAGTCTGCCCAATGGCAAACAAAGTACCAGAATACCGAGTGTTATCCATGGCAGAACATTGTCCAAGAGGAAAAAGAAAACAAAAGCTGCGGAAAAACGCACGAAAGTCACTATCAACGCGGGTACAGATACCGTTATCAAAGTCACCACTTTATTGACATCGAGTTCTACGCGATTGATTAAATCGCCCGAATGAAACTGTTCCGTTTCGTTCCAGCGCGTTTTCAACAGTCGTGCAAAGAGTTGTCGGCGTAGCTTGTTGGCAGTTTCTACTTCCATGCGATTAGTATACCAAGTGGTGACAGCCGTCAATCCCAAACGTACCGCGAGGAAGCCGGCAGCCCACAAACCTGCCACCCACCATTTGCCGGGCGACGCACCTGTCGCCACATCTATTATCAGTTTGGAGGCATAGACGAAAGCCAAAGAAAAGAAAGCCTCTGCAATTCCGCACAAACAAGTGAGCAGGATACGCCTGCGTTGTCCTTTGGATATTCCCGACAGGTAGACGAAAGCTGATTTCCACTCATGCCAATCTCCCCAACGCCCGAATGTTTTCATATGCTCCGATGTGTGAATGTATTTATTATATGCCCAGACGTCTCAGTATTCTGCTGTCTACCGCCAGCAACCAACGTCGCAAAGGAGCAAGCGTAGCCCAGCACCACGAATAGAAACGCCACGTTTTACCGCTACAAAGATAGGTCTTGTTTTTGCGAACGATACCGTACAGCAGTGCTTCCACATCGTGTATCGTGGTTGTTTCCCATTGATTCCAATTACCGTCACCACGAAGTGTCAAAACATCTCCCTCTCGTTTCACAATACGATGCAATACGATACGTCCGTCCGTACAACGTGCCAATACGGATTGCCCGATTTGCAAATCCTCTTTCACGAAAGGAGAAAGTATCAGTTTGTCTTTGAGGTCTGTGATAAAAGGACGCATGCTATTGCCCCGAGCTGTCATCACGACACGCTTACCCGCTCGTATTTGTTGAACGATTTCTGCGAAGAAAACTTCATTGTCTATATAGAGAACTCGTGTCATGCAAACTTATCGAATGAACAATAATTTGATTTGATTGAGGAGAGAAACCCACGATTTGGAGGAAATATGTTCGGGAGAAATACCTCCAATACGCCAAATGCGCGCCATCATGCGCTTGTAGAAAAAGATTTTGCGTGCAAATCCACTGCTAAATTTCCTTCCTTCAAACTCATTAAAACCGAAGTTGCCTTGCTGCAAACAGTCCAAGATAATAATATCTGCATATCGACTTTCGGACAGAGGAAAAGGAAATATATCTCGTGAAGCACCCAAATGCCGTATAGCTGCCATAGCAAAATGCTGCATGGGACGTAGCAAATCCAGTTTGCGAGCATACCGCAGAAATTCCTCTTTGTCTATTTCCTTATGGTGTCTGGACAAGAAAAGAAGCCAGTCTGCATACTGACGCAACCCGATACCCAAATACGAAAAATGGTGCAATATATGTTGGAATACATAAACGGCATTCAATGTCGGCGATAGTACGGCAACTTCCGTATCGCCGATGCGTACAGTCGGGAAATCAGACCGTTCGACAATGGCTTGCAATATCTCTTGCAATGCTTTGTCATACTTTCGTCTGCCAAAATACGAGATGTACAAGTGGTGTTCCACAGCCACATCGCCGAAATAGAAAAGTGTTTCGTACAATGCTTTGTGCTGAATGGTGTATCCGGCTTTTTCCGCCCAATCATTGGCACGTGCATAATCTCCTTTCCGATAAAAAAACACATCTATATCACCGAACATACGCAGGGCAGGAAGAGGATAACAGCATCCCAAGCTCTGCCCTTTCAACAAAACAAAAGGAAGCGATTCTTTTCTGTAAATCTCGCACAACGCAGAAAGCTCTTTGTTCATCACGGCATTGCCTTCTTCCACTTGTTTTATCCGCAACATCAACTCGCCGACAAAATCCATTGGCGGAAGTGCATTTTGAGGCAAAGACAATATCGCATCGGCTATCACGCCGACACAGGTTTGTTGCGCAGAAAGTTTGTAGATACGTCGCCACTCTTTGGCAGACAGATTCTCGAAATCCTGTGTCGGAAGCGGAGTACGCCAAAGTCCGTACTTGAGTAATTCCAGAAAGAGATATTGCGTTTTCGTAAACGGCATGCTTTCCTTAATCTATGACCACTTCTATTTCTTTCAACGACGCTATCAGATTTTCTGCATCGACGCGTGCCGTTTCCTTGTCTACTTCGTAGCGTTCGTAGAGCAGGTCTGCCCAATCGTCGACAGTGAAAGAGCGGTCTTTCGTCTCTTCTATCAAGTAAGCCGCCGAACCGCTGAGATGAACCACATTGGAGTATTCCATGCCGTTGGGACCATTGCTGACCATCATAAATTCATCGCCGACGCGTCGGATAAAAAGATTTTCTTTAATTCTCATCTTGTTTCTTTTATGTTTATGTGCTCAAGGCATCAATGTTTCGGTGAGCGATACTGCCTCTCTGTCGGGACGACAATCCAAACGATAAACAGGCAGACGTTCGGCAAACGTACAGATATTGTCCAATTGCTTATTGCTCGCATGTATATCGTTCTGCGGCATCGAAATGGAAATAGCCAATGCGTTCACGGCGTCGCGCATGGATAAGCGTTGCAAATGATTGTCCGGACTCTGGCGCAAGTGTACAAACGCCACGACATCTGCCGAGATATTGCGATAGCAAGGTGTCTTACCGCTCCAAGGCGTTCCGTAAACACGTACGCCTCCGCACGGCAAAGGACGTATGATGGGTTCATCGTCATTGAGCAACGAACACCCTTTCACATGCTTCAGCCACAACGACGAGTGCGTACTCTTGCCCGTTCCGCTCACGCCGAGAAAGAGCAGAGCCTTGCCGTCCTTTTCTATCACAGATGCATGAATGGTGGTGGCACCCTGCGAAATCAAACACATCTCCAATACGAGAGACAGTGTTTTTGCCAACAGAAAACTCTCGCTCGGACGAGTCAGCGTATAACTTGTGGCTATGCGACGCCAATCCGAAGAGGCTTTCATACGATAGGAATGTCCTGCCGTGTCCAATACGATATAAACCGCCTCTTTCGTGTTCAATTGGCTTCCTTGCAATCCCTCGATATTACCCGTTCGCAAAGGAGGCATTTCCGGTATCTCAAACTCGTCGTTGCCCGTCAACGTGAATAAAACTTCTTGCTCATCGTCCGGTGCCGGAACAGCAAAAGCGACAAAAGACGGGAGTAGTGCCGCCGTCGCTTTCGCATCGGGAGTTTGGATGCAAAAAGTACATTCGGCTACTCGATAATATATTTTTTCCATTCTTGAAACGACCTTATAGAGTTTGGGATTTATGGACAAAGATAGAATTTCTTCCTGCTTCCGGCTAAACTTCTCCCCCAAAACTTACGACAGGACTCGTTCAGGAAAGAAAAATACCTCATGTATCGAAAAGTGTTCTGAGTACATTCTGCGATTTCAATTCGCCGAAATCGGGAACGTGCAGACGATAATATGCCATCAGAATATCGAGCATCCGACTGCGTTCGCGACGGCTGAACTTGAAAAAACGCATCGTGTCGTAATTCATACGCATGAACAAGCCTATACGCTTGGATTCCTCGCTCGAAAGACAAGTGTCGGGTGTAAGAGGACGGTCTGTAAACAAACCTGCGGCAAGGTCGAACCACATACCTTCCCGATAGTCGTCTATATTGGGATGTAAACCGAGGAATTTGGCAAAACGTATCAGGAATACCAAGTGAAAATTGGCGTAAGCGTCTTTGCACATATCCAGCCATCGCACGGAGTGATACAAGTAATCGAACAAATCCGCATCCGCATCTTCCGCCTTGAGTGTACGATGTAAAAATTCCGTCAGGAACAAGGCGATGGCAGACTTTACGGCATCGTAAGGCAAAGAAGTGAAAACATAAGCCGGTTTGGCTTCTTTGATGCGATGCAAGTCTCCGGTAGGTTTGGCTTCGGTCACTACTTCCAATACGGACAAGGGTTGGAACAAAGCCGATTTCAGTCTGGATTTCTTCGTATGCGACAACGTCAATGACGCGCCTATACGCCCGGTCTCGCGCGTGTAAAGTTGTACAATGTAGCTCTTGTCATTGTACTTCAGCGTATGCAGTACGATGGCGGTATAGGTATGCAACATCCTGTTCTTTGTCTTTTATCGGATAAAAGTACGCCTTTTCCCGTTGTGTGCCAAGTGCAGCAGTCTGCAAACAGCCTTTTCTCGCCCGATGCCGTTGCATCGACAGACGATGAATTGCGGTAAACAAAACATCTGTTTCCGCTCTGCAAAGCACCTCTCCTCGTACCTTGTCAACTCAAAAACTCGCCCCTTCAAACTATCTATATATTGCCCATTTGATAACAACATGTTGTCAAGTTGATAGCATCATGTTGCTATCGCGATAAGAACATGTTGCTATCGCGATGACAACAGCGTCAAAGAATGTTAACAACAAAACACCGTCAAAACACCTTCCTGATGGGATAAAGAGAGGAGTGTGAAACGTGGAATAAACACGACAGCATCTTCAACTTTTACGAAGTTGCAGTAAAAGAAAAACGCCCGCTGTGGCACGAAGCACACAACGGGCGACAAGGAACTATAAAAGAGTTTGGTTGAGAAAACAGTGTTCCGAATACCGTTTTCCTTAGAAGCTATAACTAACGCCTACACCGAAGACCTTGTTCGTTCTGCTGTAAACATCCGTTCCGGGAATACCGGCTATGCCTTTGTAAGCCGTGTATTGCTTGGTGTAATCTTTGTAATTGGTAAACATATAGCCCACATCGAGTTTGAGCAGGTCGTTGAGGTGCACACGCGCGCCGAAACCTATCGAATAAGAGTCGCACGAGAAGCTGGTATCCGTCTGATAATCGTCGCTCAAGCCGTAATTGGTATTCTGGTAACCTGCGCTCAACGTCACTTTTTCGTGCACATCCCACTCTGCTCCGAAGAGAATTTCGTGCGTGCCGTGTTTGATGGTTTTTTCTTTGCCCACGATACCATCGGCTGTTTTCACTTTAGCCATACCTGCGTTTTTGTCGTCGAAGAAGTGGTACTCCACTGTTGCACGAAGGGTAGGCAGCACTTTGTATTGCACTGCCGCAGAGAAGTAAGCAGGAATATCGTTGGGTGTATTTACGCCGTGTGCATAGTCCGCAAGGTATTGTGCAGGAACAGAGCCTGTCTCGAACGTTTTTGTTTTGTTCTCGATATTCAAGTTGGTTTTGAATTCATACTTCAAACCGATGTTCCAACGGTCGAACTTGAAGTCCGCACCGATGATTGGCGTCAATCCCCAGCCTGTTTGTGTCACGTCCAACTGTATGTTGGCAAGTGTTTGCGGTGTAGCACCTTTGGTTTGTGCCGTCAAATAGCCTTCGTATCCGCCATGAAAGTAGTTCATGCGTCCGCCGGCATATACGGAAAACCAGTCGTTGACACGATAACTCAAACCCAATTGTCCGCCATAGATAAACTGTTTACCCGTGAGTGAGGAATTGATGTCGAAGAAAGAAGGTGTCACTTTTCCTCCGCTTTTTTGATAAATCATACCTGTCACCAGTGCGTTGAACATGGGCAGACCGTTGTCGAACGATGCTTTTCCACCGCCGCCTGTCACGGCAAATCCTCCGGAAATAGTCCAATTATCTTTTTTGTATGCCGCCATCAACGAGGGAATGAAGGGTGCCGAGGCTTTGCCTTCGAAGAGTTGTGTGGTGCTCTTGCCGTCCATTGTCCAAAGCGTGGTAGTGGAGGCGATATTTCTGGTTTGGAATGCGCTTTGTCCGCTGAACATGATGTGAAATCCGTCTTTAGACAAGAATGCCAAGCCTGCAGGATTGCTGAAAGTCGATGTAATGTCGTTGGAAGCTCCGGTAGCCAATACGCGTAAGAAAGTAGCATTGTAATTGGTGTTGGTGATGTAGTCGCCCGCGTTGGTTGTGATAGAAACGATAGAAAGGGCGATAGCCAACCATGTTTTTTTCTTCATATTGTATATTTTTCTTGTTTTACGCGACAAAGATAGCGCATAAATACACAGATGCAAAGGTTTTGTGCATAAAGTGACCGCCTGCCAATGTGCCCGCAAGCTGTTTCAATTAAAACTTCTCGATGCAACACACTCCCGAGTATAAATCTGTCTGCCTCTTTTGCAGAGGATGATAGCATCATGAATAGAAGCCCGAAAGATGTCGTATCTTTGTGCGCTCGACAATACTTGATATATGTACGACAATAAGCACATTTGGTCCGTCACTTATCCCGTGTTATTGGGATTGCTTGCGCAGAATATCATCAACGTCACGGATACGGCTTTTCTGGGACGTTTGGGAGAAATACCACTGGGAGCTTCTGCCATGGGCGGTTTGTTATACTTCTGTGTGGCAACGGTAGCTTTCGGGTTTAGTATCGGTGCGCAAATTCTCATCGGCAGACGCAATGGAGAAGGCAATTATCGAGAAACGGGTTCGTACTTTTGGCAGGGATTGTTTTTCAGTTTCTTGATGAGTTGGGTTTTGCTGGGTGCCATGTCGCTGAGCTCCGATGCGTTGTTGCGTTTGTTTATCAGTACGGACGAGGTTTACGATGCCACCCGCGAGTTTTTCGATATGCGTATTTGGGGGATATTGGTGTATTTCCTCAGCGTGATGTTCAGGGCTTTCTATGTAGGCATTACCAACACCCGTGTGCTGACGATGAGCGCGGTGGTGATGGCTGTGGTCAATGTGGTGTTGGACTACGCCATGATATTCGGGCATTGGGGTTTTCCTGCCATGGGGATAAAAGGTGCTGCATTGGCTTCGGTCATAGCAGAGGGAGCATCGCTGCTGTTTTACGTACTTTATACCTATTTATATATAGACCGCGAACGGTACGGTTTATCTCGTTTTACAGGAGTAAACCGTGAAGTCATTGTGCAGATATTGCGTATCTCCATGTTCACCATGTTGCAGTATTTCTTGCTGATGTCGGTTTGGTTCATCTTTTTCATCGCCATCGAGCGGCATGGTGCTTTTTCGCTTGCCGTTTCCAATATCATACGCAGCCTGTATGCCGTGATGCTGATACCTGTTCATGCACTTTCTACGACAGCCAATACGCTGGTGAGCAATCTTATCGGCGAAGGAAAGTCGGACGGTGTCATCGCTTTGTTGCACAAGATAGCCCGGCACTCCTTCGGTGTGATGTGTGTCATAGTCGTTGTCTTTGCGCTGTTTCCCCGCTGGATAATTTCGGTTTATACCGACGACCCTGCACTGATAGAAGGTAGCGTCTCTTCGCTTTATGTGTTACTTGCCGCCATGTTGGTGGCTTCTGTTTCCAACATTTACTTCAATGGTATTTCCGGCACAGGTGCCACACGTGCGGCACTTTATATAGAAATAGTGATACAAGCCATTTATGGCGTGTACATCGTGTACATTGGTATGATGCTGATGTTGCCTGTGGATGTATGTTTCACGACGGAGTTGGTGTATTACATCGTGATGGTGGTATTAAGCATACGCTACCTGCAAAAAGGCAGCTGGCGCGATAAGCGTATCTGACAAAGCCGGAACCTCGCCTTTTGTCTACTGCGCGGAAACCATTACCTTTGCAACATATTTATAAAAACAAACAGATGAATGGCTCTTATCTATCGTCGCTGATACAGCGACAAGCGGCAACTTATGGGGACAGAGTAGCTTTGAAATATCGTGATTATGCCACTGCTTCATGGATGCCTGTCAGTTGGAAGCAATTCGAGCATTTTGTGTTGCAAACAGCTCGCGCACTTGTGGCTTTGAAAGTGGGAGTTCAAGAGAATATCGGCGTTTTTTCTCAAAATAAACCGGAGTGTTTTTATGTGGATTTCGGTGCATTCTGTTCGCGCGTGGCTACGGTTCCGATGTATGCCACCAGTTCCGAAGTGCAGATACATTATATATTGAACGATGCCGGCATACGTATTCTTTTCGTAGGCGAACAGTATCAGTACGATATTGCACGACGTGTGCAAAGCATTTATGCCGGATTGGAACAAATCGTGATTTTCGATAAGTCGGTAAAACGGGCGGAAGGCGATACGCAAACCCTGTATTACGACGAATTTCTGAAAATGGGGGACTCTTCGGTTTTGACCGAAGAAGTGGAGACACGCAGAATGGCTTCCTCTTCGGACGATATTGCGAATATCCTTTATACATCGGGAACCACCGGCGAATCAAAAGGTGTAATGTTGCATCACAGTTGTTACGAAACTGCCATTCCGGCACACCAAAAACGACTTTATACTTTCTCGGACAAAGATGTGGTGGTGAATTTTCTACCCTTGACACATATTTTCGAACGCGCTTGGGCTTTCTATTGCTTGAGTATGGGTGCCACACTTTGCGTCAATCTGATTCCGCAAGACATTCAGAAAACTATAAAAGAAGTACGCCCAACAGCAATGTGCAGCGTACCTCGTTTCTGGGAAAAAGTGTATTCGGGCGTGTTGGAGAAAATCGAAGAAACAAAAGGGCTGCGCAAAGTATTGATGCTCGATGCCATAAAAACGGGAAAGGCACACAACATAGACTGCCTGATAAACGGTAAACAGCCGTCGCTGTGGCTGAAACTGAAATACAAGTTTTACGAAAAGACCATATACAGCCTGCTGAAAAAAACCATCGGCATAGAAAACGGAAACTTCTTTCCCACCGCAGGAGCGGCAATACCTTTGGCAGTGGAAGAGTTTGTGCATTCGGTGGGTATTCCCATGATAGCCGGTTACGGACTCACGGAAACAACGGCTACCGTATCGTGCGAGTTCTTCGGTGATATTCGTTTAGGTTCTGTGGGGCGGCCCTTGCCGACTGTGGAGGTGAAGTTCGGCGAGAACGATGAAATTTTGCTGAAAGGTGGCAGTGTGACACGCGGTTACTATAAGAAGGAACAAGCCAACATCGAAGGTTTTACGGAGGATGGGTGGTTCAGAACGGGCGACGCCGGTTATATGGACAAAGACGGTTTCCTTTTTCTTACAGACCGCATCAAGGATTTGTTCAAAACATCAAACGGCAAATTCATTGCACCGCAAGCCATAGAAACAAAGCTCGTGGTGGATAAGTATATCGACCAAATTTCCATCATCGCAGACAAACGCAAATACGTATCTGCACTGATTGTTCCAGAATATAGATTGGTAGAACAATATGCGCACGAGCACCAAATACGTTACACAGATATACGGGATTTGCTTGCAAAACCGGAAATTCAGGAATTGTTCAAGAAACGCATCGATGCTTTGCAACAGCAATTTGCACATTACGAACATATCAAACGTTTCACGTTACTGAGCACTCCTTTCAGCATGGAACGAGGAGAGCTTACCAACACGCTGAAGATAAAACGCAAAGTACTCCAAACCAACTATGCAAAGGAGATAGAAGCCATGTACGAAGAGTAAACCATAAAGGATAATGATAACAATAGAGCAGCTAAAAGACATAAAAGAGCGCACCGACGCACTTTTTCGTTACCTCGACATAGAGAACAAAACCATGCAGGTGGAAGAAGAGCAGTTGCGTACGCAAGCACCGGGTTTCTGGGACGATGCCAAGAAAGCCGAAACACAGATGAAGAAAATCAAAACCTTGCAAGGGTGGATTGAAGGATACAAACAAGTGAAGAACCTGACCGATGAAGTGGAGTTGGCTTTCGACTTCTTCAAGGACGAACTCGTTACGGAACAAGAAGTGGAAGAAGCTTTCGCAAAGGCCTTCACTGCTGTGGAAGAACTGGAACTGAAGAACATGTTGCGTTCCGAAGCAGACCAAATGGATTGTGTTCTCAAGATAAACTCCGGCGCAGGCGGCACGGAAAGCCAAGATTGGGCTTCTATGCTGATGCGTATGTATATGCGTTGGGCAGAAAGCAACGGTTACAAACTCTCTGTTGCCAACTTGCAAGAAGGCGATGAAGCTGGCATCAAGACTGTAACTCTCAACATCGAGGGAGCGTACGGTTATGGCTATCTCAAGGGCGAGAATGGTGTACATCGCCTGGTGCGCGTTTCGCCTTACAATGCACAGGGAAAACGCATGACTTCTTTTGCCTCTGTGTTTGTAACACCGCTTATCGACGACTCCATCGAAATAAATATCGAACAGTCCAGACTTTCTTGGGATACTTTCCGAAGCGGTGGTGCCGGCGGACAGAATGTGAACAAAGTAGAGTCCGGTGTTCGTTTGCGTTATCAATACAAAGACCCTTACACAGGCGAAGAAGAAGAAATCCTCATCGAAAACACGGAGACACGCGACCAGCCGAAGAACAAAGAAAATGCCCTTCGTTTGCTTCGTTCCATGTTGTACGACAAAGAATTGCAACACCGTATGGAAGAGCAGGCTAAAGTGGAAGCCGGCAAGAAGAAGATAGAATGGGGTTCGCAGATACGCAGCTATGTTTTCGACGACCGTCGTGTGAAAGACCATCGCACCAACTATCAAACTTCTGATGTGAACGGTGTGATGGACGGTAAGATTGATGGTTTCATCAAAGCTTACCTTATGGAGTTTTCCGAGTCGGAGAACCAATAGAATAATCGCAAGAAAGATTTTTGCAACTTGTTAACTTATATCTGTGAGTTCGATGTCAAATCGAACTCACTCTTACTCAAAACAAATCATTGATAATATGCAGTACATTTTCATTACTTTCTTTCTCTTTTTCGCTCTTCGTTTGTGTTCGCTTTTTTACTCTATCCGCAATGAAAAGCGTATACTGAAGAGAGGAGCCGTGCAGTATGGAAAGCTGAATTCTCTTTTCATCACATTGGCGCATGTGGCTTATTATTTTTTCGCTCTGTATGAGTGTTATGTTACCGGGATTGAATTCAACTCCTTTTCTGTTTGCGGTGTGGCAGTGATGAGTTTTGCTTACGTGATGCTTTTTTATGTCATCTACAAGTTGTACGATGTTTGGACAGTGAAACTCTACATTGTGCCAAATCAACGCATAGAGAGGAGTTTTCTTTTCAGAACCGTGCGTCACCCAAACTATTACCTGAACATTATTCCGGAGCTTATCGGTGTTGCTTTGCTTTGCAACGCTTGGTACACATTGGCTATCGGGTTACCGATTTATGGTTGTCTGCTTGCCGTGCGCATTCGCAAGGAAGAAAAGGCGATGGCAGATTTATGGTAACTCATTCGAAAAAAGAAATCCTTTTACGATAAAGTCTGAAAAGAGTGTGCCGACCTCGCACATCGGCATACTCTTTTTTATACAGATTTATTTATTCGACCATCTCTATTTATAAAGAAAAGAATATGGAAAATCGACGTCATACAACAGTCCTTTTCTCTCTTTTTTCTCCGAACCTCGTCAGAAAGCTGTGCTGAGAGCGTTTCGTCGCAAACTTCCTTTGACGCGTCATGCAAGTTGATATGTACAGCTGCGCATCGCGATGCGTGACATACGTATCAAATCGTCAACATATTGCCGATTTGAAGTTCAATGTTTAGGAGTTGCGAGGTACAATAAGAAGTGTTTTTCTTTTAATTATCAAAAGAAGGAAGCTTCGCATATCCCTACTATTAGGTATGCAAAAGTGTATATAAATAGAAAACGTAACCGGGATAAAAGAAAACAAACCGTAAAGAGATACGGTCTTCAAACGTACTCTCGCCGAGAATCGAACTCGGATCAAAAGTTTAGGAAACTTCTATTCTATCCGTTGAACTACGAGAGCTTTTGTGGCAAAAGTATGGCTTTTGCTTTGCTTGAGCAAAAAAAAGAAGTAATACTTCGGTTGCCGGGAGCTTCTTCGTTTTACGGGAGAAAAAACTCTTCCTTTTATTTTGTATATTAGGTAAACTTCAGCACTTTTGTAGCACATTTTGAATAAATAACCATACCTAAATTTAAGTATCATGGCAGAAAGAAAGATTGTCAAGGAACTGGACGACGTGGTAATACGTTTTTCAGGCGACTCGGGTGATGGAATGCAGTTGGCAGGAAACCTGTTTTCAAACATTTCAGCTACGGTCGGTAATGACATCAGCACATTTCCGGACTATCCGGCTGACATCCGCGCTCCGCAAGGTTCGCTAACGGGTGTGTCCGGCTTCCAAGTTCATGTAGGCTCACAAAAAGTTTTTACACCGGGCGATAAATGCGACGTATTGGTAGCAATGAACCCGGCAGCTCTCAAGATGCAGTACAAATACTGCAAACCGCAGAGTGTTATTATTATCGACACCGATTCATTCAGCAAACGCGATTTGGAAAAAGCAAAATTCCAACTCGACAATCCGTTCGAAGAATTGGGTATTCAAAACGAAGTTATCGAGGCTTCCATCACATCTATGTGTAAAGAGGCTTTGAAAGAAAGCGGTTTGGACAACAAAGCCGTATTGCGCACGAAGAATATGTTTGCGCTTGGTTTGGTATGTTGGTTGTACGACCGTGATATAAAAATCGGCGAGAAACTGATACGCGAAAAGTTCGGCAAGAAGCCCGAAATAGCCGATGCAAACGTGAAAGTCTTGTATGCAGGTTACAACTTCGGTGCCAACACGCATGCCAGCATCTCATCCGGTTACAGCATTCCTTGCAAGATGCAAAAGGAAAAAGGACGTTACATGGATATCAATGGCAACAAAGCCACAGCTTACGGTTTTATCGCTGCTGCGGAAAAAGCCGGTTTACCGCTATATCTCGGTTCTTATCCCATTACACCCGCAACAGATATCCTTCACGAATTGGCGAAGCACAAATCTTTGGGCGTGAAAACGGTACAATGCGAAGACGAAATAGCCGGCTGTGCTTCGGCTGTAGGTGCATCTTTCGCAGGCAACTTGGCTATCACCACCACATCGGGACCCGGTGTCTGTCTGAAGAGCGAAGCCATGAACCTGGCTGTGATAGCAGAATTGCCTTTGGTTATTGTCAATGTACAACGCGGTGGTCCTTCCACCGGTTTGCCCACTAAATCGGAGCAGACAGACCTCTTCCAAGCATTGTATGGACGTAACGGCGAAAGCCCATTGCCTGTAATCGCGGCAGCTTCGCCCACGGACTGCTTCGATGCAGCATATACTGCGGCAAAAATAGCACTCGAACACATGACACCCGTGATGCTTTTGACCGACGCGTACATCGCCAACGGTTCGGGTGCATGGAAACTCCCCGATATTAAAGACTATCCTGCCATCCTTCCACCTTACGTGACACCCGACATGCAAGGTACGTGGACACCTTATCAACGTAATCCCGAGAATTTGGCACGCTATTGGGCAGTGCCCGGAACGGAAGGTTTCACGCATCGTATCGGCGGTTTGGAAAAAGACAACAAAACCGGTGTCATTTCCACAGACCCCGAAAATCACCAACTCATGACCAATCTGCGCGCGGAAAAGGTGGCTAAAATTGCCGATGTATTACCAAAAGCAGAGATAGAAGGTGTAGAAGATGCCGACCTGCTCATTGTAGGTTTCGGCGGTACGTACGGACACCTGCATGCTACGATGGAAACTCTTAACAAGCAAGGCAAGAAAGCGGCTTTGCTACACCTCAAGTATGTCAATCCACTACCTCACGGTACGGCAGAAACACTTCGCAAGTACAAGAAAATCGTGGTGGCAGAACAGAATATGGGACAACTTGCAGGCTACTTACGCATGAAAGTAGAGGGTATAAAATTGTACCAATACAATCAAGTAAACGGACAACCCTTCGTAGAAGAGGAATTGTTGGAAGCATTCACTAAAATATTGGAGGATAAGCAATGAGTACAATAAACTATACAGCGGAAGATTTCAAGTTCGGACAACCTCGCTGGTGTCCGGGTTGTGGCGACCACGCTTTCTTGAACTCGTTTTATAAAGCACTTGCAGAAATAGGCAAAGCTCCGCACGAAACTGCCGTTATCTCCGGTATCGGCTGTTCATCGCGTCTGCCTTACTATATGAATACTTACGGCATGCATACCATACACGGGCGTGCGGCTGTCATCTCTACCGGTGCGAAAGTGGCTAATCCCAATTTGAACATTTGGCAAATTTCCGGCGATGGCGATGCGCTCGCAATCGGTGGCAACCACTTCATACACTGTATTCGTCGTAATGTGGACATCAACATCGTCTTGTTGAACAACCGCATCTACGGTCTCACCAAAGGACAGTACTCTCCTACTTCGCCCAGAGGTTTCGTGAGTAAGACTTCGCCTTTCGGCACGGTAGAAGACCCATTCCATCCGGCAGAACTCTGCTTCGGTGCACGCGGACGCTTCTTCGCACGTTGCGCGGCGATAGATGGCGGTCCTACGGTAGATGTTCTCAAAGCCGCTTCGGCACACAAAGGTACTTCCGTAGTGGAGGTGTTGCAAAACTGCGTCATTTTCAACGACGGAACACACAATTCCGTTGCGAAAAAAGAAGACCGTTTGCAGAATGCTATCTACGTGGAACATGGTAAACCGTTGTTGTTCGGGAAAGACAAAGAGTTCGGTTTGATGCAAGAAGGTTTCGGACTGAAAGTTGTGAAATTGGGCGAGAACGGTATCACCGAGAAAGATATCCTCGTACACGATGCACATTGTCAAGACAACACGTTGCAACTGAAGCTCGCTTTGATGGAAGGACCTGATTTCCCTATTGCACTCGGTGTAATTCGTGATGTGGAAGCACCTACTTACGATGAAGCTGTCAATGCTCAACTCGAAGAGGTTAAAGGCAAGAAGAAATATCACAACTTCATGGAATTGTTGGACACCAACGATACATGGACGGTAGAATAAGGCTACATTTTATCAGATAGAGCGGGGTAAGTACTTTTGTACTTACCCCGCTTTTTTTGCAGAAAATAGCAGAACAAGAGAAAAAAGATACTGCGAACGTTTGGAGAATTAGCCAAAAGCACTACCTTTGCATCGCATTCTAAGGAAAGCACGATTGGACTATGGTGTAATGGTAGCACAACAGGTTTTGGTTCTGTTTGTCTAGGTTCGAATCCTGGTAGTCCAACTAATTAACGGGTTTGTGTAAATTGTGATACACAAACTCGTTTTTGTTTTTGCTGAAATTCCCTATTAAATGGGGTCGTGTCTTCTTACCGATTCCAAACGTTCACTCTTGTACGCCTCTTTATGTATAACACAGTCAGAACAGTTTCCTGATAGAATAAAGAGAGGAGTGTGAAAGTACGAACGAAAGACGCATTCCTATATATAATAGGTGTATAGGAAAAACGAATGTTTTACAATGAGAGGGGTTCGATAGATGCTACACAAAATTTCAGTCGGGAAAAGGCTTTTATCTTTTGCACCCCCCCAAAAAAAAGATAGAAAAGATAATATATCTATCGCCTTCCGGCATCACAACTCTCGCGAACTTTTCTTCGTCACGTAAAAAACAACTACTTTTGCACCGTAATAAATATATACAGACTTGAAATAAGTCCGGATACAAAGAGAGAGCAACGAGAAGAGCGCGTTTTTTCTCGCCGATGAGTACTCGGTGGTTTTCTCTTCTTACGTCGAAACGACGTACATATACACATACAAATGGAACTGAAATCACATTTCACGCATCAGATATTTCAATTGCTCTCCAAAACAGCCGACGAATTGGGCTTGGAGTGTTACATCGTTGGCGGTTATGTTCGGGATATTTTCCTCGGACGCCCGTCGAAAGACATCGACGCCGTAGTGGTAGGTAGCGGTATAGAGATGGCAAAGGCTTTTGCCGATAAATTGGGAAAAGGCGCACATCTTTCTATCTTCAAGAACTTCGGCACTGCGCAAGTAAAATACAAAGACACAGAAGTGGAATTTGTGGGAGCACGCAAGGAGTCGTACAGACACGACAGTCGCAAACCCCTCGTAGAAAACGGCACATTGGAGGAGGACCAAAACCGTCGCGATTTTACCATCAACGCGCTTGCCGTATGTATGAACAGCGCACGGTTCGGTGAGTTGATCGACCCGTTCGGAGGTTTGGACGATTTGCACAACGGTATTATCCGTACTCCGCTCGACCCCGACATCACGTTCAGCGACGACCCATTGCGCATGATGCGCTGTGTACGTTTTGCCACACAACTGAATTTCTATATCGAAGACGAAACCTTTGCTGCACTCGAACGCAACAAAGAGCGCATCCATATCATTTCCCGCGAACGCATAGCCGAAGAATTGAACAAAATCATGCTTTCCCCCGTTCCATCCAAAGGATTTGTGGAACTGGACCGTTGCGGTTTGTTGGCACTCATCTTTCCCGAACTGGTGGCAATGCAAGGCGTAGAAACACGCAACGGACGGGCACACAAAGACAACTTTTATCACACACTGGAGGTTGTAGACAATGTTTGTCGGGCAACGGACAATCTGTGGTTACGCTGGGCTACACTCCTGCACGACATCGGTAAACCACGTACCAAGCGTTGGGAACCGAAAGCAGGCTGGACTTTTCACAATCACAACTATGTAGGTGCACGCATGGTGGAAAGTATTTTCCGCAAGATGAGGTTGCCCATGAACGAGAAAATGAAATACGTACAAAAACTCGTGGAACTCCATATGCGCCCCATAGCCATAGCCGACGACGAAGTAACCGATTCGGCAGTGCGCCGTTTGTTGTTCGAAGCCGGAGACGATATAGACGACCTCATGACACTTTGCGAAGCCGATATAACTTCCAAAAACGAACAACGCAAACGCAAAGTGATGGAAAACTTCAAAATCGTACGTCAGAAGCTCAAAGACCTGGAAGAGAAAGACCGCATTCGAAACTTCCAACCACCCGTAGACGGTGCAGAAATAATGGAAACCTTCGGTCTGACGCCTTGCAAAGAAATAGGCAGCCTGAAAAGCTCCATCAAAGACGCAATACTCGACGGCGTCATCCCCAATGAACACGATGCCGCTTTCGAATACATGCTCAAGAAAGCAGAGAAGATGGGCTTGAAACGAGTGAAATGACTCGCGCTTTGAAAAAACTCGAAGAAAGGCTTTTTGTCATAAACCGATGGAGAACCGATACTTGCAAGTGGTTTTCTTGTTTACTGTGCAAGAAATACAGATATTTGCACACTAAACAATGATGTTATTTGCTCGCGAACTATTGAAATCTTTAATATAATATGAGTATGACAGACTCTATCAAGGAGTTGCTTCGCAAAGAGGCACAAGCCGTAGAAAATATCCCTGTGACAGAAGCATACGAACAAGCCGTCCACCTGATAGTGGAACAAGTACACCGCAAACGTGGGAAACTTGTCACCAGCGGTATGGGAAAAGCAGGGCAAATAGCCCTCAATATGGCGACAACCTTCTGTTCCACCGGCATTCCCTCCGTATTCTTACACCCCAGCGAAGCACAACACGGCGACCTCGGCATCTTACAAGAGAACGACTTACTGCTGTTGATTTCCAATTCAGGAAAGACACGCGAGATAGTGGAACTCACCGAATTGAGCAAGCGACTTTATCCCGACATGCAGAAAATAGTCATCACAGGCAATCCCGACAGTCCTTTGGCACAAGCAGCAGACATTTGTTTGGCAACCGGCAATCCGGCAGAAGTTTGCCGTCTGGGAATGACACCGACCACTTCTACCACCGTCATGACCGTGATAGGCGATATTCTCGTTGTGGAAACCATGAAACAAACAGCTTTCACCATCGAAGAATACAGCAAACGCCACCACGGAGGTTATCTCGGACAACGCTCGCGCGAACTGAGCAAATAAGAAAAGACGAAGTTGACAAGTGAATAAACAAGTCGACCGAAAACAGAAATGGAAGAACAATTCGACATACGAGACTATACACCCAACGGAAGAGAGCGCGAAATAGAAAACGCACTACGTCCTTTACGCTTTGAAGATTTCAGCGGACAAGACAAAGCAGTGGACAATTTGCGCATCTTCGTCAAAGCGGCACGCCTGCGTGCAGAAGCACTCGACCATGTATTGTTGCACGGTCCTCCCGGATTGGGAAAAACCACATTGAGCAACATCATATCCAACGAACTAGGCGTAGGTTTCAAGATTACTTCAGGACCCGTTCTCGACAAACCCGGCGACTTGGCAGGTATATTGACAAGCCTTGAACCCAACGATGTGCTGTTTATCGACGAGATACACCGACTCAGTCCCGTAGTGGAAGAATACCTCTACTCTGCCATGGAAGACTATCGGATAGATATCATGATAGACAAAGGACCTTCCGCACGCAGTATTCAGATAGACCTCAATCCCTTTACACTTGTAGGAGCTACCACACGTAGCGGTTTGCTTACCGCACCGTTGCGCGCTCGCTTCGGCATCAATTTACACCTGGAGTATTACGACGACGAAGTATTGACACGTATCATCCTGCGTTCTGCCCGTTTGCTCAGTGTGCCTTGCGATACGCAAGCGGCATCGGAGATAGCATCGCGCAGCCGGGGAACACCGCGTATCGCCAACGCCTTGTTGCGCCGTGTACGCGACTTTGCACAAGTGAAAGGAACAGGACGTATCGACGTGGAAATAGCTCGTTACGCGTTGGAATCTTTGAACATCGACCGATACGGGCTGGATGAAATAGACAACAAAATACTCCTTACCATCATCGACAAGTTTGCCGGCGGTCCTGTGGGACTGACAACCATTGCCACCGCATTGGGTGAAGATGCCGGTACGATAGAAGATGTGTACGAACCGTTTCTCATCAAAGAAGGATTTATCAAACGTACACCACGCGGACGTGAAGTCACAGAGTTGGCTTACAAACATCTCGGCAGACGAGTTTTTCATAAAGAACGCAGCTTGTTCGACGAATAGATATCATTTCACCTATACACTATGGCAGGACTGAAATCACTGGCAAAAGATACCGTCATTTACGGTTTGAGCAGCATAGTGGGGCGTTTTCTCAACTACTTGCTGGTACCGCTTTACACAGGTGTCATACCATCGTCGACGGGCGGTTACGGTGTTGTTTCCAACGTTTATGCTTACACCGGACTCTTTCTGGTATTGCTTACTTTCGGTATGGAGACGGGCTTCTTTCGCTTCGCCAACAAACAAGATGAAAATCCGAAGCAAGTCTATGCCAATGCCTTGCTTTTCGTAGGCGGACTTTCTGCTCTCTTTCTGCTCTTGGGTTTCCTTTTTCTCTCTCCCATATCCGCACTCTTAGAGTATCCGAACCACCAAGACTATGTAGCCATGATGATGTGTGTCGTGGCGTTGGATGCGTTTCAGTGTATTACATTCGCTTATTTGCGGTACAAGAAACGCCCGTTGAAGTTTGCTGCCATCAAACTGGCAAATATCTGTGGTACGATACTGCTCAACCTTTTCTTTCTTTTGGGGTGCCCTTATCTGCAGGAACACGCTCCGCAACTCGTCGATTGGTTTTACGACCCCGACTATTTGGTCGGCTATATCTTCGTGTCCAATCTCATCATGTCTTTGTTGCAAATGCTGTTCTTCATTCCGGAGTTGCGAGGTTTCTCTTATCGTATGGACCTCTCTCTCATGAAGCGGATGACTGTTTACTCGTTTCCCATTCTGATATTCGGGTTGGTAGGTATTCTCAATCAAACCATCGACAAAATGATATACCCATTCCTCTTCGAGGACAGGCAGGAAGGTTTGGTGCAATTGGGGATTTACAGTGCGGCAACCAAAGTAGCCATGATTATGGCGATGTTTACACAGGCTTTCCGCTATGCTTACGAACCTTTCGTTTTCGGTAAGGAGAAAGAGAAAGACAATCGTACCATGTATGCGCAAGCCATGAAGTTTTTCTACATCTTTTCGTTGCTGGCTTTTTTGGCGATAGTATGTTACATGCCGGTATTGCAACACATGGTGGCAAGCGATTACCGCGAAGGGTTGTTCGTGATACCCATTGTGATGACGGCAGAGATACTGAAAGGTATCTACTTCAATCTGTCATTCTGGTACAAACTCACGGACGAAACAAAGTGGGGAGCTTATTTCTCGTTGATAGGTTGTGCGATAATCCTTGTTCTCAACATCTGCTTGGTGCCTCGTTACGGTTATGTAGCATCTGCTTGGGCGTCCGTGGCAGGTTACGGCGTCATCACGATACTTTCTTATTTTATCGGGCAACGAAAGTACGCGGTAGATTATCCATTGAAACGCATGACAGTGTACACACTCATCTCGTTACCCATCTTCTTCATCATCGAAAAAACACTCTCTGTAAATACATGGCTGGGCATGGGCACAGGCAGCATATTGCTGTTGATACTGTTATCGGTTATCATCAAGAGAGAGTTGCCGATGTTGCTCCACAAATTGCAGAGAAAATAAACAACAGATATCTTATAATAAACTTATCGACACATGAAACAGGAACAACGTTTTGCATTGAAAGAGTTTTTTCGCGAATACTTCGACTTGCTGGGCAGTAAAGAAGACGAAACGGAAACCATAGAAAACATACGCGCAGGTATCGAAATCAAAGGAACAAATCTTTGGGTATTGATATTTGCCATTCTTATCGCATCGTTGGGACTGAATACCAATTCCACAGCGGTAATCATTGGTGCCATGCTTATCTCTCCGTTGATGGGACCTATCATGGGTATCGGGCTGGCAATAGGAAGAAACGACTTGGAAATGCTCAAGAAGTCGTTCAAGAGCTTTGCCGTCACCACCTTAATCAGCATCACGACGGCTACACTGTACTTTGTCTTCACCCCGCTCGACGAAGTACAGTCCGAACTCCTTGCCCGCACTTCGCCCACGATATACGACGTACTGATAGCATTGGTGGGCGGATTGGCAGGTATCATCGCACTCGGAACGAAGAACAAAGGCAACGTGATACCCGGCGTAGCCATCGCCACAGCTTTGATGCCTCCGCTGTGTACGGCAGGTTTCGGTATCGCAACGGGCAATATGCTCTACTTCCTCGGTGCGTTCTATCTCTACTTCATCAATTCCGTTTTCATCAGCGTTGCCACGTTTCTCGGCGTGCGTATTTTGGGATTTCGTCGCAAGGAAATTCTTGACCCCGTCAGGGGGAAACTGGTAAACCGTTACGTATGGATAATCACACTCCTGACAATGGCACCGGCAATATGGCTCACATACGGGATTGTGAAAGAAACCATTTATCAAAGTCAGGCGAACGATTTCATCAGCCACGAACTCAAGTTCGAAGGCTCGCACATCCTGAACCGTACCATAGATTACAAGAAGAAAGATATCAGCGTGGTACTCGTAGGCAAAGAAGTGGCACAAAAGGATTTGGACAACGCGCAACTCCGATTGGAAGCCTACAATTTGGGCGATAGCAAGCTCACCGTTTATCAAGGAACAGACCAAACGGGCGAAGGGCTCGATGTGGGCACACTGCGTTCCATGGTTTTGAAAGACTTCTACCAAAACAGCGAACAACGCATTGCAAAGCAACAGAAAGAAATAGACTCCCTGCGCCAAATCATCGCGCACACGGGAGGCGGCTATGCCACAGACAACAAGTTGCGCAACGAACTGAAAGTGGTATTTCCCGAAGTGAAACGCCTGGCACTCAGTCGCACCTTGATGCTGGACGTAGACAGCAATCGCATAGACACCGTAGTGTTCGCCATCGTGCAAACACAACCGGCATACAACGAGACACAAACCGATAAACTGAAGAAATGGCTGTCTGCACGTATGGGCGAAAAGCAAGTCCGCGTGGTGAGAGAATGACACGGATATACTTCCTGCCAATAACAAACCTCCCGATGAAACAATGGTGTTTCATCGGGAGGTTTTCGTAAGCAACGGAGGAAACAAAACGACTCTCTCCTCCTGCACTCATTTTATTTCAATGCTTGCAAACGCTTGAGCAGACGTTCCGCATGTGCGCGTGCATCGGCAGCCGCATTGGGATTGGTCAGTGCCAACTGTCCGAAAAGCGGATGCGGTTCCAAGTATTCCATACCACAGAACTGCGCAGAAGTACGCATCGGTGCATAAAGCACTTCCTGCAAAGCCGAAGTATAAGTTTGGTCGCCACTACCCGTTGTCAGAGACTGGATAAACTTCTTGCCGTGCAACTTGTCGCCACCCGTACCGTAAGCAAAACCGTAAGTCAGCACATCGTCCATCCAACGTTTCAGCATGGGAGGAATGTTGAACCAAAACGTAGGATGCTGAAACACCACCACGTCGGCGGCGAGCAGTGCCGCCTGTTCTGCCGCCACATCTATTTTTCCATCGGGATACAAGGCTTCGAGGTTACGAACTTCCACACCTTCGGCAGACTGCAATACTTCGAGGATGGCTTTATTGGATACGCTTTGCTCTTGATAAGAGTGCGAAAAAATCACTAATGCTTTCATTGTCTTTGTATTTTATATAACTGATGTTGCAAAGATAGACACACACGCCTCTCCATGATACTCGCATGGAGGTTAAAGATGCGGAAAGAAAACTTATTTACACTAAATAGTTTTACAACGAGGTAACGTATGCCGATGCGAGACGACAGGAAGAGAAGCAGAAGGGCAACGTGGGCGAAGTCGTCGAATGAATTTTTCAGCTGAGAAACCGTCTTCCGAAACCCCGTCAGGAAGCTCTTCTGACAGCGTTTTGTTGTTAACATTCTTTGACGCTGTTGTCATCGTGATAGCAACATGTTCTTATCGCGATAGCAACATGATGCTATCGACTTGACAACATGTTGTTATCAAATCGGCAACATGTTGTCAATTTGAAGGGACGAGTATTGGGGTCAATGAGGTCATAGAGAAACCGTTTTTTTTAATAAGAATACCAAGAGAAACACGTATTTACGCCCTGACGAGTCTTGTTTTTTCGAAAACTTAAGTTATTATTGTACTTTATCTTTAATCAAAAACAGAAACATATGAAAAAATTATCCCTTCTCCTACTGCTGACATGCTGCAGCTTGTCTGCTTTCTCGCAGAAACCCGCCTTGCTAAAGTATGAAGATTTCATGTCGAAAATAAAATCCATACGATTAGGATGCGACAAAGAAACCGTAATGCAAATCATGGGCGAACCATACAAAATTTCTTTTGCTCAATACAAAGAGAAAGACACCGTAGAACAATTGTCCTACAAAGTCAATGTAGACAAAACAAGTTGGTATAAGGTCAATTACGGCTTCGTATTTTACAACTCCCGTCTTATTGTACTGGTAGAAACAGAATTTGTAGAAGGTGGTAATTCCACTGCTTTGGACCAGAGTTCCATTGGTCACGTCATAAAGAACATTTTACCCGAAATACTTCCCGATACGGAAAAGAAAACATGCACCTGCGAAAGCAGTAAAGAACAACAGACGGCAATATCCCAATAGCAGAGAATGACTGTGTTTTGAGTACAACCCTCAAGGCGGGCACACGTGCCCGCCCTTGCTTTTTACCGTCGAAACACAAGCCCGAAAGAACACACCCGTATTCCGCTCATTTCCCGATACAGACCCGACGTATCTATCGGAAAAAACGTACCTTTGCAACGATAAATTGCACGAAATCATGAAAGATACGAATCGACAATTCGAAGAAATACTCCATATCTGCAGAACGCTTTTCGCCAAAAAACTGCACGATTACGGTGCCGCCTGGCGTATCATGCGCCCCGAATCCGTAACCGACCAGATTTTTATCAAAGCCAATCGTATACGCAGCATCGAACTCAAAGGAGAAACGTATGTAGACGAGGGGATACGCCCGGAACTGATAGCCATCGTGAATTATGGCATCATAGGCTTGATACAATTGGAATTGGGGTACGCAGATGCAGACGACTTGACGGAAGAAAAGGCTTTGGCATACTACGACAAGTACGCAGGAGAAGCCCTCGAACTGATGAAACGCAAAAATCATGATTACGACGAAGCGTGGCGTATCATGCGCACATCGTCTTATACCGACTTGATATTGATGAAAATCTATCGCACCAAACAAATAGAATCGCTAAGAGGTGCCACACTCGTGTCCGAAGGCATAGATGCCAACTACATGGACATGATAAATTATGCCGTGTTCGGACTGATTAAACATGAATTCGGAGAATAAGCTGGTACAGCGTTCGCTCACGCTGGGCGTCAATGCCTGCCGTTTTCTGCTCGCCCTCGTATTTCTGATTTCCGGCTTCATCAAAGCCAACGATACTTGGGGCACCGTCTATAAGATACAGGAGTATTTCGTGGCGTGGGGTTTTGCGGGTATTGCCACAGGCTATATTCCTACCGCGTTGGCTTGGATGCTCGCCATCGCAGAGTTTTGGTTGGGCGTCAATCTCTTCTTCGGCATCCGTTATCGTACTTCCATCGCCGGCATCACTCTCCTGCTTGCCGTGATGACACCCGTCACTTTCTGGTTGGCATGGACCAATGCCGTGACGGATTGCGGTTGCTTCGGCGATGCACTCGTACTCACGCATTGGGAGACTTTTTTCAAGAATATCGCTCTGTTGGGTGCCTTGTACGTCATTTCACGTTGGCGCGGTCGCATCGTCCGCCTGGTTACGGACAAGGTAGATTGGCTCATACCCTTGTACAGTCTGCTCTACATTATGCTTTTCATGGGTTATACCTCGCAGAAGTTGCCCGTCTTCGATTTCCGTCCGTATCACATCGGTGCAGATATTCGTTCGGGCATGAGCATTCCTCACGGAGAAGAAGCTACGCAATACGAAACTACCTTCGTCTATACCGACGGTAAGACACAAAAAGAGTTCGGCATAGACCATTTGCCCACCGATACCGTTTGGCAATTCGTAGATTCGAAAACCACCGTCAAGAAAAAAGGTTACGAACCACCCATACGCGACTTTTACATCACGGACTTAAACACCGATACGGATATTACGGACGATATATTGAATGCCGACTACGCTTTTCTTCTTGTTTCTCCCTGGTTGTCCAAAGCAGACGACAGCGAGATAGACCTCATCAACGGTCTGTACGACTACGCCGTGGAACACAAGTATCCGTTCTATTGCGTCACCGCATCGAACAGACGCGAAATAGTGGCATGGGAAGAAAGTACCGGTGCAGAATATCCCTTTGCGCAAATGGACGCTACCGTGCTCAAGACCATGATACGCTCCAATCCGGGTGTGCTTTTGCTCAAGCGCGGAGTAATCATCAACAAATGGAGCGATGGAGACATCCCCGACGAAACAGCCCTTGCAAGCTCGCTCGACACACAGACTTTCGAGAATACGGGCTTGCGCAGCTTTCACAGAAAAGCATTTGACCTTGTCATGCTTTTCGTACTTCCGCTCTTTGTGCTATCTTTGCTTGACCTTTCGTGGCTCAAGTGGAATAAGCGTCGCATACGTCGACAAAGGTTGGAAGAAGAAAGACCAAACAACGAGATATAATATCTATTCATCAAAACAAAACAATAAAATGAGAAAAAACATTGTGGCAGGTAACTGGAAAATGAACAAGAACCTGCAAGAAGGTATTGCTTTCGCAAAAGAACTCAATGCGGCTTTGGTTGCCGACAAACCCAATTGTGATGTCATCATCTGTACTCCCTTCATACATCTGGCTTCCGTAACTCCGCTCGTCGACAGCAAGGTATTGGCGGTAGGTGCCGAAAACTGCGCCGACAAAGCATCGGGTGCATACACCGGCGAAGTTTCTGCCGAAATGGTAGCTTCCACAGGCGCTCGTTATGTGATACTCGGACATTCGGAACGCCGTGCATACTATCACGAAACAGTGAAAATCCTCGAAGAAAAAACCAAACTGGCTTTGGCAAACGGTTTGCGTCCCATCTTCTGTATCGGCGAAGTGTTGGAAGAACGCGAGGCAGGCAAGCAAAACGAAGTAGTGGAAGCACAGTTGGCTTCCGTATTTTCTCTCTCGGCTGAAGACTTCGGCAAGGTGATTTTGGCTTACGAACCTGTATGGGCTATCGGCACAGGCAAGACTGCCACTCCCGAACAAGCACAAGAGATACATGCACACATCCGTTCGTTGGTAGCTGCAAAATACGGCAAAGAAGTAGCAGAAAACACTTCTATCCTTTACGGTGGCAGTTGCAAGCCTTCGAATGCGAAAGAACTCTTCTCCAATCCCGATGTAGACGGCGGTTTGATTGGCGGTGCAGCTCTGCAAACAGCAGATTTCAAAGGCATCATCGACGCATTCAAATA
Organism: Phocaeicola sp.; assembly: GCA_041814865.1. Taxonomy (GTDB): domain Bacteria; phylum Bacteroidota; class Bacteroidia; order Bacteroidales; family Bacteroidaceae; genus Phocaeicola. The sequence goes on from JBGXXU010000035.1 coordinate 43,887, forward strand.
AAAAAACAAAGGCTTACCATACACAAAACAGTGTGTGGTAAGCCTTTCTCTTTTCCAAACAACCCAAACGAAAGAAGAGATGAAACATATACTGACACTGTTGCTACTCATGCTGACTACCGGCATCTGCGCACAAACGAATATCATCGAGCATTTGCAGAAAGACAATGCCAAAGGACGCGTACGGATACATCAGTCCGAACAAATCACTCGTTTGGTATTGGGTGAACGTCTTGTGAGAAATGCTTCCGGTTTCAATCTCGGCATCGCCACAGACGAAACCGATGAACTCGTAAGCGCACCTCGCAAGTTCGCAAAAAAAATAGGCTATCGCGTGCAAGTATATGTCGGCAACAACTCACGCCAAGCACGTGCGGAAGCCACAGCCGTAGGCGAAAGAATACGCGCGGAATATCCCGAACTGGGCATTTACACCATGTTCCAATCACCGCGCTGGCTGTGCCGTGTGGGCGACTTCACCACATACGAAGAAGCAAGACTGAAGGCACAAGAGCTGCGCAAGGTGAGCGGATTCAAGGAAGTAGCTGTGGTGAAAGACCAAATAAACGTACCTATCGACTGATACACATAATGGAAAACAAATTCAAACGCTTTTCGGACGAGAACATAGAAGCACTGAAAGACCACTATGCCTCCGTCCTCTCTCTCCTGGGCGAAGACTCGCAACGAGAAGGCTTACTCAAAACTCCCGAACGTGTAGCCAAAGCCATGCTGACACTGACCAACGGTTACGACATGGACCCGCGAGAAGTCTTGAACTCGGCTAAATTCAAAGAAGATTACAGACAGATGGTCATCGTGAAGGATATAGACTTCTTTTCGATGTGCGAACACCACATGTTGCCCTTTTACGGGAAAGCGCACGTGGCGTATATTCCCAGTGGCTATATCACGGGATTGAGTAAGATAGCACGTGTAGTGAATATCTTTGCGCGTCGCCTGCAAGTGCAGGAACGCATGACCCTCCAGATAAAAGAATGTATTCAGGAAACGCTCAATCCGCTCGGCGTTATGGTGGTGGTAGAAGCCAAACACATGTGTATGCAAATGCGAGGAGTGGAAAAACACAATTCCATCACCACGACTTCCGATTTCACGGGAGCTTTCAATCAAGCGAAAACAAGAGAAGAATTTATGAATCTTATCAAGATGCCGATGCTTTAGAGCGTTTCCACGACACGTTCGCCGGCTTGCTTGGCAAGCATTTGATAAGTTTGTTGAAGGTCTTTGATTTGCGCCAGCAATTCAGAGACTTTTTCTATATCTGCTATGACTTCCGGACGCAACAGTTCGTTGTTTTTCCGATGTAGTTCGGTCTTCACGAAAAGCAATTTGAAATCCACCATGATGCGCTCTATCAACTCCGGAAGGCGTTCTTCGTCCGTAAGAACTTTCTGAAACTTCGTGTGATACTTGCTCAACTCGTAGCGGTCGCTCACCAAAGCCGCTGCCAAACGACTGATTTCTGAATCAGGATGCGAAAGGAAATAACGCTCTGCCATGAACGACGGAGTATGACAATTCTGTTCCGCTTCTTCCAACACACGGCGGAACAGGGGAACGTACAGACTCAGGTCGTCTTGCGACAGACAACCGCTGATGTATTCTATCGCATTGTAAGCAATCGCATTGCCGTCTTCGTCTTCTACCGTGAGTACTTCTTTCTCGCCATAACGAAATACTATGCGCATAATCTCCTTCTCGATACGATAAAACAGCGTGGCACGGTCGTCGTCCGCATCTATCAACGCAGGCTCAGGCACGAATTCCGGTGACGGAAGAGGGACGATGCTTTCATCCACAGGCGGAGGAGGCAAGAATGTATCATCGAGAGGAAGAGGTTGTGCAGGAAAATCTTCCGCAGGCGGTGGTGTATCCGTCGGGCGGGCGAGAGATGACGTTTCTGCCTTGCGTGCTTCCCGCTCGGCTTTTCTTGTACGTTCTTTCTCTTTGTTCTCCAATGCCGCTTTGATGTTATCGGCAACGGATTGTACCAATATCTTTTCCTCTATCTCCAACAGGCGACTGCATTCTCTGATGTACACGGAGCGCACGATGCTGTCGGGGATAACGGATATACTCTTTACGATACCGCTGATGAGCGATGCGCGTTTTATAGGGTCGCGACCGGCTTCTTCGAGCAGCAAATTGGTTTTGAACGTGATGAAGTCTACCTCGTGTTCATTGATATAGGCTTGATATTCGGTGGCGTTGTGTTTGCGTGCGAAGCTGTCGGGGTCGTCGCCATCGGGCAAAAGACAGACTTTGACATTCATACCTTCTTCGAGCAACATATCTATACCGCGTATACTGGCTTTGATGCCGGCAGGGTCGCCGTCGTAAAGCAGTGTGATATTGTTCGTGAAACGATGGATGAGGCGTATCTGTTCGCTCGTCAAGGCTGTTCCCGACGAAGAAACCACATTCTCTATACCGCTCTGATGCATGGAAATGACATCCGTATAACCTTCTACGAGGAAGCAACGGTCTTGTTTCACAATGGATTGCTTGGCAAAGAAAATACCGTAAAGCTCGCGACTCTTATGATAAATCTCCGATTCGGGAGAATTGACGTACTTCATCTGTACGTTTTTGGTCGCTGTATTCAGCACGCGACCACCGAAAGCCACGACATTGCCCGAAACACTGTGCACAGGAAAGATGACACGTCCCCAGAAACGGTCGTGCAGGGAACCGTCGTCTTTGGTATAGCAAAGCCCCGTTTTGACCAGGAAATCCGATTGATAACCCTTGCTCACAGCAGTCTTTGCCAAATCCGCAGGTTTGTTGAGCGAATAACCCAACTGAAATTTCTTGATAATATCGTCTCTGAAACCGCGCGAACGGAAGTAGTTCAAGCCTATCTGCTTCCCTTCCTCGTGCGTGTGCAGGATGTCTTGAAAGTATTGCGAAGCGAATTGATTGACGACAAGCAGGCTCTCGCGCAGGTTTTGCGCCTGTTTTTCCTCGTCCGTCAGCTCCCGTTCCTTGATTTCGATGTGATATTTCTTTGCCAACCACTTGATGGCACTGTGATAAGACAGCTGTTCGTGCTCCATGATGAAGTGCACGGCGTTGCCTCCTTTGCCGCAGCTGAAACACTTGCAAATACCTTTCGAGGGCGAAACGCTGAACGAGGGCGTACGTTCGTCGTGAAAAGGACACAAACCGATGTAGTTCACACCGCGCTTGCGCAGTGTGACAAAGTCGGAAACAACATCCACGATTTGTGCCGCATCCAACACTCTGTCAATGGTGGCTTGGTCTATCATCTCAGTGCAAAAGTACGAATAAGTTGGGGGAGTACCTTGCGCGTTTCTGCACAAAAAAGCGGATGCTCCGCAATGTTTCCACCATCCGGAAACATTGCGGAAAACTCTCGTTCCGACGAAAAGAAAAACGGCTCTATAATGCTTTCCTGATGCGATTATGATGTTAACATTCTTTGACGCTGTTGTCATCGCGATAAGAACATGTTGTTATCGCGATAGCAACATGATGCTATCGACTTGACAACATGTTGTTATCAAATCGGAAATATATAGATAGTTTTAAGGGGCGAGTTTTTGAGTTGATGAGGTATGAGGGGAAGTGTTTCGGCGAACTATTTTTTCAGATTGCGCGGATGGTGCAGGAGAATTTCTTCGCGCAGACGCGAACGGTCTATGTGTGTATAAATCTCCGTTGTGGTGATGGTCTCGTGTCCGAGCATGGTCTGTATGGCGCGCAAATTGGCTCCACCCTCCAGCAGATGAGTGGCAAAACTGTGACGAAAAGTGTGCGGACTGATGGTTTTCTTCAATCCCAATTCCTGCGCCAGTGTCTTGATGATATGAAACACCATGATGCGACTGATGTTCTTTCCGAACCGACTGATGAAAACATAATCCTCGAAACCCTGCGAGATTTTGCCTTCGATACGCACGGGGAAATAAGTCTCCAATTCGCGAATGGCACGGGGCGATATGGGTACCAGTCGTTGCTTGCTGCCTTTTCCCTCCACACGTATGAAGCCCTCTTTCAGAAAAAGGTCGGAGAATTTCAGGTGACAAAGCTCGGACACACGCAACCCGCAGCTATACAAGGTTTCGAGAATGGCACGATTGCGTATTCCCTCTTTCGTGCCGGTGTCTATTGCGCCTATCAGCGCATCTATTTCTTCCACAGACAAGACGTCGGGCAAGTGTTGCCCTATCTTCGGCGACTCCAGCAATTCGGTAGGGTCTTGTGCAATGTAGTCTTCGAGCAACAGAAAACGATAAAAAGCACGAACACCCGACAAAACTCTGGCTTGCGAACGGGGATGAATACCCACGTCGTGCAGTCCTGCCGAGAAATGCTCCAAGTCGCTCAAACGTACCTCCGTCACATGTTTTTCCTCCAAGGCGAGATAAGCCAGCAACTTATCCAAATCGGTGAGATAAGCCTCCACCGTGTTGTCCGAAAGCGATTTTTCCAAGCGAAGGTATTGCTTGTACTTTTGCAACAGAAGGGCATTGTTTTGCTGTTTTTTCATGATGCGAACGGGAATTATCGGGACATACGGGTGTGGTATTCGCTCATCATCAAGCCTACCACTTCGCCATAGCTTTGCAAACCTTCGGGCATCCGATGGCTTTGCAAAAACCAGTCATAAATCAGGCTTTGTATCTTGCCTGCGACAGGACTGTACAAGCCTTGCCAATGCTCGATGCGTTGTTCCAGCATACGCCAAGCCGAAGGATGAATACGGTCTGTGAAGTCCCTGTATTCGGTAGGCGACAATGCCGCCTGCGCATCCCAAAGAATATAGCTCAACACACCCATATAACCGCTATAACGCACAAAAGCGTCTTCCGAACGTATGCAAACATGGTACGCCCAGAAATTGGCTTCGGCTTCGTGACTCACACCGAGCAAATGTGCCAGTTCATGTGCATATACGAATGGATACTCTATGGGCAACAACTGTTCGTTGAGTTGCGACTCCGCAAAGAAAGGTCCCATAAAACCTTTCACACCGACGGCAGAATACAACGAATTGAAGAATACGGATTTGGGATGTTGAAAACGATAAGGATTCGTCAAGCCGTAGTGCTTCGGAAGCGAAGCATATATCTGTTTGATGGCATCTTCCTGACGCTCGAAAGGCAAGGTATCCTCTTCCGTGAAAGCTGCATTCAGTCGCAGAACATAATCATCGAGAAACGCCTTGAACTCTTCTTTTTGATAAGCAACGGGAACCATACCCGTGCGCTCGTGAAAAGAAGCACGAAAGTAGGTCATGCCCCAGCCGAAATAAAACCACACATACACCCAAGCAAGCATCTCGCTTTGCACAAGGAGTATCTGCTTCCATTTCTTCTTGCGATAACGGGCATAAATCGTATACCCCACAAGAAAGAGTAATACAGCCGATACGACTATTTCTTCGAGAGAAAAACTTATCCATGAAGTGAGAAAAGAGATGCTTGCCGACCAATAAGGATAAACCGTGAGTACATACCACTCGCCTACTTCACTCTTGAAGCGACATAAGATGGTAAAAACGATAGCCGACAATAATACTGCGTAACGTAGATAACGCGGATGCCACTTTTTCATACCGAATCGTATTATCAATGGCGCAAGTTAGCAAATTTTTCTGCTACACGCTGATAATAAGGCATGTCAATCCCCAATCGTGTACCCAAATCGAGCATATCAAACAGCAACGAAGCTATTTCCGACGGCTTGCCCATGGCAAGGTCTTTCTGCATGGAAGCCGTACTGTCAGGATGCGTCTTGTCCAGCACCATCGTATTGTATGCCACTATCGGTTCCAATGTTTGTATGCCCAAGCCGTGTGCCACTGCCATACTCTCTTGCGAAAGTCCCATGAACATTTGTCGGGGAAGCCCTTCGGTTTGCAAAGCACCCATCGCGGTATCGTAATAAGCACCCGTACAAGCCATAGCGGATATAAAAGCCCATTTCACAAAAGTATCCCGACGAATATCCGCACTCACATCCACTTTGATGCCCGATGCTTTCAGCACTTCGACGACCGACACCAGATAGTCTGCATCTTCCGATTTGCGCATCCCCACGACCATACGAAAAACCGAACCGCGTTGGCATATCACGCCAGCGCCTTCTATATGCGCCATGATATAGATACAGCCGTCCGCCACACGTGCTTGAGGAATAAGTTCCGACACGGCATCGCCTATCCCGAAACCATTGAGCAGAGGTATGACAAGATTGTCCTGTGTAGCGGTTCGTTCCAAAAGATGCGTTATCCCGCTCAAGCCATAACCTTTCACACAGAGAAATATCACATCGGGCTTGCCTTCGTACTCTTCCGCTGTACATGCCTTAACGGGAACACATATTTCTCCTTTCAAGTCGGAACGAAAAAGAAGCCCCTCCGTCTGTATTTTGCGAAGATGTTCGCCACGCGCAATACACGTCACATCATGCCCTGCCAAAGCAAGAAAGGAGGCGATGCTACCGCCTACGCCTCCTGTTCCTATGATTAAAAAAGTCATTATGCTGAATTTTACAGTTTGTCGGTTGCAGGTTTTGTCGCTTTGCCGCAACTTCAAACAAAGAATTTAATTAACAAACAATCTGGAAGAAAGAAGAACAACAGTATAAACACTCACCACTGTCACGTCTGTCGGACTTTCTTCTCGCCAAAAAGAAATCAGACATTAAAGCGGAAGTGCATGATGTCGCCGTCTTCCACCGTATAGTCTTTGCCTTCCACATTGAGTTTGCCGGCATCGCGCACAGCAGCTTCAGAACCGTATTGCAGATAGTCCGCATACTTGATAACTTCCGCACGAATGAAACCTTTTTCAAAATCGGTGTGTATCACACCTGCACATTGCGGAGCTTTCCAGCCTTTGTGAAAAGTCCAAGCACGTACTTCCTGCTTGCCGGCAGTAAAATAAGTTTGCAAATTGAGTAGCTGATAAGCAGCACGTATCAAGCGACTCACACCCGACTCCTCCAAACCCGCTTCGGCAAGGAAGAGTTGACGGTCTTCGTATGTTTCCAGTTCCGCGATGTCGGCTTCTGTTTTCGCTGCCACTACAAGGATTTCCGCACCTTCCTCTTTCACAGCCTCGCGTACTTGTTCCACATAAGCATTGCCCGTAGCCGCGCTCTTCTCGTCCACATTGCAAACATACAACACGGGTTTGGAAGTAAGCAAGAACAACTCGTGTGCAATACGCTGTTCGTCTTTTGTTTCGAACTGTACGGTACGTGCGGATTTTCCCTGCAAGAGTGCTTCTTTGTAACGTACCAAAACATCGTATGTCTGTTTGGCTACTTTGTCCCCACCGGTTTGTGCTTGTTTCTGTACACGCTGTATGCGACTTTCCACCGTTTCGAGGTCTTTGAGTTGCAGTTCGGTATCTATGATTTCTTTGTCGCGCACGGGATTTACATTTCCATCCACATGTGTGACATTTTCATCGTCGAAACAACGCAACACATGAAGTATTGCATCGGTTTCACGTATGTTTGCCAAGAATTTATTGCCCAATCCTTCGCCTTTGCTGGCACCTTTCACCAATCCGGCAATATCCACTATTTCCACTGTCGTCGGGACAATACGGTCGGGATTGACAAATTCAGCAAGTTTGTTGAGACGTTCATCGGGGACGGTGATGACACCTACATTGGGTTCTATCGTACAAAAGGGGAAGTTCGCCGCTTGCGCTTTCGCATTGGACAAACAATTAAAAAGCGTAGACTTGCCCACATTGGGCAATCCTACTATTCCGCATTGTAAAGCCATTTATATTGTATAAGTTGTTATTACGATTTCGGCGCAAAGATAACAAATAAGTTGACAAGGAGAATTGCCTTCATTCCCCAACGCCGCAGACAAGCGCGATTCACACAAGAACTTGTCATATCCATTATTTCGTCTTTTTGTGGACATGATGCTTCTGTCATATCCACGAATATCACTTTAGCGGAGATTACGCACAGATTCGATGGTTTCAAATTCTTTTTGCGAAACGACTTCTTTATTTAAGAACAGGTCTACCAAAGCTGTGTTTATGTAATAATTCGTACGCCAGACTTTCACTTTTAAGAGGAGACCTGTTTGTACTATCTTCTCCAAATACTTGGTCGCGGTTTTTCGTTCTATCATCATATCTTTTACCAAGAAGTCTATCTTCGTATAAGGATGAAAGAACAAGTTGTTGAGCAATTCATGCTTGTATTGTTTATCGAATATCGGGCGAAGTTTCTGTTTATACTCTGCCATTAACTTCTTAATGCCGTAAACGAGCTTTATCGTATCTGTTGCGGTGTCCTCTACTCCCTTAAGCATAAACAATATCCAGTTCTCCCACTCTTTGGCATTGTCTTCTTCCGCATCTCTAACCGCTTGTATCAATCTATAGTACTCTCCTTTGTTCTGTGTGATATAACGACTTAAATACAATATGGGCAAATCAAGAGCTTCACAAATTATCAAATAGATAATGGAGATAATTCTACCGGTACGACCGTTTCCATCATAGAAAGGATGAATACTTTCGAACTGATGATGAATAACAGCCATTTTGATTAGAGGGTCTATATCTTGCATTTCATGTTCGTTGATATAACGCTCCAAGTTTTTCATCAATCGCATAATCTCCATTGCATCCTGAGGCGGAGTATAGACGAGTTCTCCTCTGTTGTTTTTCAAAGTTGTTCCGGGAACTTTCCTGAACCCGGCTGTATTTCCCTCCAATTCTTGTTGAATGGCGATAATGTCATTAAGCGAAAGTATTTTCTTCTCTCTCACCAAATGAAACCCTTTCTTCAGTGCTTGACGATAATTGAGAACTTCTTTGGCAGATGCTTTTACAACGATATCCTTCATTTCCAAATCTGCTCTGTACAGTTCATCGTTGGTGGTCACTATGTTCTCTACTTCGGAACTGTCTTTGGCTTCCTGCAGTGTCAGCGTATTGATAAGAATAATTTCATTGGGAATTGTCTGAGCAAGACCTTTCAGTTCTGCCAGTTTTTTATTTGCCAGATTTAATTGCTTCAGCACTGCCTTTGTTTCCAAATCATACGGCAGAGGCAAGGAGGGGATGCAATAAGTTCTACTCATACTTTGCTCTTTTCTATCGTAAAGATAGTTCTTTGCTACGAAAACACAGAACAAACTTCAGACAAGCGCGACTCACGCAGGAAACAAATCACTCCTTACGTTCGGAGATGACGAGCAATTTGTCGCCTTCGAGGAGTTGCAGGGTACCATTGGGAATGAGGACGTCCTCGTCGCGCTTAATCATGATGACAAGGGTACCTTGCGGGAGATTCATGTCCTTGAGTGTATTGCCTACCGCCAACATTTCGGGCGTGATGGTCACATCGTGTAAATCAGAGCCTATCTCGTCGGGAATTTCCACACCGAAGTCGTTACCGACTTTGGGTGCAGGCATGGAGAGGTGCAGTTTGTTGGCAGTGAAAGCCACTGTGGTACCTTGTATGAGCAGCGACAAGAGTGTGACAAAAAACACGATATTGAACAACACGTGTCCGCCCTCCACATTTGCCACAACAGGATAAGTGGCGAAGATGATAGGAGCCGCACCGCGCAATCCCACCCACGAGATGAAACTCTTTGCCTTGAAATCAAATTGTTTGAAAGGCAACAAACATAACAGTACGCTCAACGGACGACTGACAAATATCATGAATACCGCGATAAGCATGGAAACCAAAGCCACGTCCATCATCTCGTGCGGATTGACCAACAATCCCAATACAAGGAACATGATGATTTGGAACAACCAGGAAATACCGTCGATGAAGGTATATGTCTCCTTTCGATAAGCTATTTTGTTGTTGCCCACCATCATTCCGGCAATATAAACGGCGAGATAACCGTTGCCTTTGCAGACTGTGGTGATAGAGAAAGTCAAACCCACCATTGCCAACAACAGAATGGGATAAAGTGCCTGATTGTCGATATTGAGTTTGTTTATCTTCTTCACGGCAATCCATCCGAAAGCATAACCGCCCGCAGCTCCCACCACGAATTGGACAATGAAAGAAAGAACTATTTCCCAACCGCTCAAACCGCCGGATTGCATCACTTGTATCAGCACGATGGTCAGCATGTAAGCCATAGGGTCGTTACTACCGCTTTCCAATTCGAGCATGGGACGCAGATTTTGTTTGAGGTGCATCTTTTGCGAACTGAGTATCGCAAAGACAGAAGCGGAGTCCGTAGACGACATCGTGGCGGCAAGCAACAACGCACCCAGCAAAGAAAAACCAATGCCCGTCCAACTCATCCCCGAAAGCCACCAGATAAAAAAACCCGTAAACACCGCCGTCAGCAAGACACCGGCAGTGGAAAGTACGATACCGGGTTTCAGAATAGGACGTATATCCTTGAACTGCGTATCCATACCACCCGCAAAGAGGATGACACTCATCGCCACCATACCCACGCTTTGCGCATGTTGAGCACTGTCGAATTTCAATCCTATCCCATCGCTGCCGAAAAGCATCCCCACGAGCAAGAAGAACAAAAGCACCGGAACGCCTATTTTATACCCGGCACGACCGGCAAGGATACTTACATATAATAAAAGAGAGGAGACGAGAAAAATATATTCGGGTGCTATTGACATACTTTGTTCACATTGTTTTAAGTCCGATACAAAAATAACATTTCTCCCCTAATTTGGCAATAAGCCCGACAAGTCGTCGTCTCGGTTTATACCGTGTAGAAAGACGACTATACAGCATTTTCAAACTTGCAAGCAGCACGACAAAAAGCTTGCAATCGTATTCCCTGCGAGATGGAAATTTCGCTTCGCAACACACTCCTCCTCGTACCTCGTCGACTTATAAACTTAGCACTTCAAATTGACAACATATAGCCCATTTGATAACAACATGTACACAACTTGATAGCATCATGTTGCTATCGCGATGAGAACATGTTGCTATCGCGATGAGAACATGTTGCTATCGCGATGGCAACAGCGTCAAAGAATGTTAACATCATAATCGTATCGAGAAGGCATCGTAGAGGCGTTTTTTTCATGAGCAATAAGAAAAACTTTCTCATAAGGTATTTCCCGACGAAGTTCGGACAGGTTTCCGCAACACCGGTTGTTCAAAACTCAAGAGTTCACAGACCGTTGCGAGAGTATTCTGTTCTCTTTTTCGAGAAATCGGAGAGAGATTTACAGCAACCTCCGTGCGAGATAACGTGCCGGATAAAACACGGAGAGAAAACCGAAAGTCAATACCGTAACAAGTATCAACAGTAAGTCGCTCACCTGTACGCGAACAGGATAAGCATCCACGATGAAGCTGGCGGAATTGGCAAAGGTGATGATGCCGAACGTCTGTTGCAACAGACACAAGATGACACCCAATACGATACCGCTCACCGCTCCCAAAAAAGTGATGAGAAAACCTTCGAGAACGAAAATACGTGTGATTTGATGATTGGCAGCCCCCATATTGCGCAACGTTGCCACGTCTTTCTTCTTGTCGATGATGAGCATGGACAGCGAACCGATAACGTTGAAGCAAGTAATAAGCAAGATGAACGCAAGAAAGAGATAAGAGATGAATTTCTCCAATCGCATGATTTTGTACGTGTCTTGCTGTTGTTCGTAACGGTCGGCAACGAGAAACTTATCGCCCAGTATGCGTTGCGCTTCGGCTTTGAAGGCATCGATATCCGTTCCTTCTTTCAAACGCAGATTGACGGCAGAGACTTCCCTCTCGTATTGAAACAGACGACGTGCAAAAGCCAACGAAGTCAGTATATAGTTGTCGTCATATTTGGCTTGGTTCACGGCAAATATCAGTCCCGAAGAATAAAGACGTTCGTGCAAGAAATTGCCCGTAGGATTTGTCAGGCTGATGCGTTCACCGCGTTTGGGTGCATATACATCGAGCGGGTCGAGGAAACGGACGCCCGTACCGAGTTTGGCTACCAGCTGCGCTCCGGGAATGGCATAATCGGCGATACTGTCGTGCAGATGCAGACTTCCTTCGCCATACAAAACTTGATGGATGGATGTCAGCGCAGTAAAATTCTCCTCTACCCCTTTGATGGTCACCATCGCTTGTTTGCCTTGATATTGTACCATCGCGTTTTCTTCTATGGAGCGAGAGAAAACCGCCACTTCCTCGCGTTGTTGCAGACCGAAAAACTCATCCGTATTCGGGTCGAAGACTTTACCGCTGACGGATGTGATTTTCAACTCGGGGTCGAAAGCCGTGAAAAAAGTGGAAACAAGGTCTTGAAATCCGTTGAATACGGACAACGTACACACCAACGCCAATGTCGTGAGCGCAACTCCGCATACGGATATGGCAGAGATTAGATTGATGGCATTGTGCGACTTCTTTGAAAAGAGATAACGCCGAGCGATGTAAAAGGGGAAACCCATATTTAGCTTTTCAGCAGATTGTCTATCTTTTCGGCGTAGTCCAGCGAATCGTCCACGAAGAACTTGAGCTCGGGAATGATACGCAACTGATGGCGCAAACGATTGCCCAACTCGAAGCGGATGGCTTTCGCCTGACTGTTGATGTTTTTTACTATTTCTTCGCCTTTGTCCGAAGGGAAGATACTGAGGTAAGCGCGCACATAACTCATGTCGGGACTGACACGTACCACACTGACAGATACGAGTACGCCGGGCATGGATTTCGTCTGCAAAAGAAATATCTCACTGAGTTCTTTCTGTATGAGTCGCGCGATTTTGCTTTGTCTGGTAGTTTCCATATATTATAGTTTGCTATTTCTTACGTATGATTGTCAAGCCGTCGCGTACAGGAAGAATAACCTTTTCCACACGTGTGTCTGCTTTGACGTGGTCATTGAATTGCATGATACCGATGGTTTGCGCATCCGAAGGCGGAGGCGTATTCAGTACATGTCCGTCCCACAATGTATTGTCGGCAATGATATATCCCCCGTTGGCAAGATAAGGCATCACCAATTCGTAGTATTCTATATAGTGTCGCTTGTTGGCATCGATGAAGACGAAGTCCGGTTGCGGCAAATTCATTTTGGGCAACATTTGCATCACGTCACCGATGTAAAAGCGTATTTTATCCGCATAAGGCGAACCTTCGAGCCACGGTCGTGTGAACTCTTCCTGTTCGTCGTTTATCTCGAAAGTATGCAACACCGCCCCCTCTGGCAAACCTTCGGCTATGCAAAGCGCGGAATATCCGCTGTATGTCCCGATTTCGAGTGCAGTCTTCGGACGTATCATCTGCACGAACATCTTGAGCAATCGTCCCTGCAAATGTCCCGATGCCATACGCGGACGCAACAATTCGAGGTGCGTATGACGAAAGAGCGATTGTAAATAATCGCTCTCCTCGTCAATATGTTGTAATATGTATGCTTCTAAAGCACTGTTGTCGCTCATTTTGTAGTTTGCAACTTGCGGTCGATGTTGGGCAATACGTATTGGTCGGCATTGTCTATCACATCGCCCACTTCGTTGAATTCGAGGAACGATGGTGCCGTACCTGTTTTACTGCTGCTGATATAAGCCACCATATCCTGTTTCTCGAGCAATCCGTCTGTCATCAGTTTCTTCAAGCCGGCAAAGTAGTACTCTTGTCCGTTGCTGAGTCCCGGCATATAAAGCGCATCCACACCGTAAGAGAGTGCCAAGTGGCGCATGGTCTTCTCCTTGTAACAGATAGCCAAAATAGGCAGGCGACTGCGATAAGAAGCCAGATTGCGGGCTGTCAGTCCGCTGAAACTGTCGGTAACGAGCGCACGTATGGGCAGAAGTTCCGCACCTTGCACCGCAGCTTTGGCAAGATAACTTCTGATGTCGGTATTGTCGCGTGTCAGATTGATTTGAATGTCGTTTTCGGCGAGTTTATCTTTTTCTGCCTGTTCGGCGATGGTAGCCATAGTGCGTACTGCTTCCACCGGATACTTGCCGTAAGCTGTTTCGCCACTGAGCATCAATGCGTCTGTACGATAATAGATGGCATTGGCAATATCCGTCACTTCCGCACGTGTAGGACGCGGATTGTTTATCATGGTATGAAGCATTTGCGTAGCCACGATGACGGGCTTATTTGCCAAGATACATTTCTTGATGAGTTTGCGTTGGATACCCGGGATTTTTTCCTGCGGTACTTCTATACCCAAATCGCCACGCGCCACCATCACACCGTCTGCCACTTCGAGGATTTCGTCGATATTGTCCACACCTTCCTGATTCTCTATCTTCGCTATCACGCGGATGTCGCTCTTGTGCTCATCGAGTATTTGGCGAATATCGAGAACGTCTTGTCGGTTGCGTACGAAAGAGTGAGCGATATAGTCGATGTCTTTTTCGATGGCAAAGAGGATGTTTGTACGGTCTTTCTCCGTCAACGAGGGGAGATTGATGCGAACGCCCGGTACATTGACACTCTTGCGACTGCCCAGTGTGGCATCGTTTTGCACTTCGCAAAGGAGTGTATCTGCGGTTTTCTCCACAACGAGCAAGCCCAACTCGCCATCGTCTATCAAAACGCTCGAACCTACGGAAAGGTCGTTGATGAAACCTGTGTAGCTCACTGCGATGCACTCTCGCGTGGTTTCCTGTTCGGGTTTGGCTACGATGCGTACTTTGTCGCCCGTTTTGTATTCTATCGGTCCTTCTGCGCTGGCAGTGGTGCGTACTTCGGGACCTTTTGTATCAATAAGAATTGCAATGCGATTGGAGACTTCTCTTACATTGGCAATCAATTTTTCAAAGCCTTCTCGTGTAGCGTGTGCTGTATTCATGCGCACCACGTTCATCCCTGCCTCGTACAAGTCGCGAATGAACTCCACATCGCAACGCAGGTCTGAAATAGATGCAACGATTTTCGTTTGTTTAGACATACTGTATTGTTTTTGTTTTGAATTATATATTTAGCAATGCTTCGATTCCCAGTCGATAGCTCTCCATACCGAAACCGCAAACGACACCTTTGCAAGCCGCCGCAATGCAAGAATGGTGCCTGAAAGGTTCGCGCGCATGTACATTGGAGATATGCACTTCTACAACGGGAGCCGTAATGGCGCGTATGGCATCGTGCAAAGCAATGGATGTATGCGTGTAAGCTCCTGCATTGAGAATGACGCCGTCGACTTCGAAACCGACTTCGTGTAGCTTGTCGAGCAATTCGCCCTCTATATTGGACTGAAAGTAAAAAAACTCTACTTCAGGATAACGCCGGCGTAGTACATCGAGATAATCTTCGAAAGATATTGTACCATAAATTTCCGTCTCTCGTTTTCCCAACAAATTGAGGTTGGGACCGTTGATAATCTGTATGCGTACCATATCGGGTGGAAGAATTTGTGTAATGCTACTCATGGAAATTCGCCACAAAGATACAATAAAAATGAGTTCTGAACGAGAGTTTTGTGAGTTTTTGCGCGGCGAGACGGAGCCGAGCGGGGATTTTCTCTCCCACCCCGTCGAGGAATAGCGAAACACACGGGCTTCGGAGCAAAACGGCTCTCGGCAACAAGTCGAAAAAGGTCGCCGAAATAGAAGAAAGTCATTGCATAAATATGCAGAAAAAGCCTCCGTTTCTGCATAAATATACAGCGCAGAATCTTTGTTTCGGTGCAAAAATCGGTTGTTGTGCAGTGTTTTTTTGCTATGAAAAAGTATCAAAAGCACCCTTTTTTGACAGAGAAAAAACCGCTCTATAACACCTTCTCGACACGATTATGATGTTAACATTCTTTGACGCTGTTGTCATCGCGATAGCAACATGTTCTTATCGCGATAGCAACATGATGCTATCAAGTTGTGTACATGTTGTTATCAAATTGGCAATATGTTGCCAATTTTGAAGTTCTAAGTTTGAGAGTTGACGAGGTACGAGGAGGAGTGTATATTTATGCACTCCCATGAGGGACGAGCTTTTGAGCTGACGAGATACAAGGAAGATACTCTTTTTCCCTATATAATGAAGGAGTAAAAAGTGTATATACGACAAAAGCCCTCGAAAGGGCTTTTATAATCCGATATGAGCCAAAAAGCGTCGTCACGGAAAGAGAGGCGACGGATGAGTGCAAGCCGCCTTTATTCCAGAGCCAAAGTATTCACCTCCACGTCGTATTGCAGGAAGATGGACGCCGACTCTCTGAACTTTTCCACCGATTCCGTCGTGAAGAAACGACACGTTCCCGTCTTGCTGCAACGCTCGTCCATCTCCGCATGTCTGCGCAAATAGTCTTTCAGACTGTGCGCCACGTATTCGCCCTGCGCCACCAATCGTATATGAGCAGGCGTATATTGTCTGATTTTCTCGAGCAACAGCGGATAGTGCGTACAACCCAGTATGATGGTGTCTATCTGCGGGTCTTTTTCGAGCAAGGCGTCGAGATGCTTCCGCACGAAATAATCGGCACCGGGCGATGCGAACTCTCCGCTTTCCACCAACGGCACCCAAAGCGGACAAGCCTCGCTGCTCACTTTGGCTTCGGGGAAAAGTTTTTCTATTTCCAGAGGATAAGACTCGGATTTCACCGTACCTGCAGTGGCAAGAAGCCCGATGTGCCCGTTTGCACTCAAGTCGCCAATGACTTCCACCGTCGGTCGGATGACACCGAGAACACGCCTGTCGGGTGCCAACACGGGTAAGTCTTTCTGCTGTATGGTACGGAGAGCCTTGGCAGATGCCGTATTGCATGCCAAGATGACAAGCGGACAACCCAGCTCGAACAGTTTCTTTACCGCTTGCAATGTAAACTCGTACACCACTTCGAACGAGCGTGTACCGTAAGGTGTGCGCGCATTGTCGCCCAGATATATGTAATCGTATTCCGGCAGATACTTGCGAAACTCGTTCAGTATCGTCAATCCGCCATAACCCGAGTCGAACACACCGATGGGTCCGGGTTTTTCCTGCTCAAGAAGATGTATAGACATAAAGATAAGTTTTAGATAGAAAGAGGATATGATAACGAAAAAGCGGATTACAGAGGCAGTTCCTCCATAATCCGCTTTATTCTTTCGTGGGATATTCGGCTTATTTAGCAGGAACTGCCGTCAAGCTGATACCCAGTTTCGTTTTAATATCGTTGGTAACATCCTTCGATACCGCAGTGTCGATATAAGGAATATCTGTTCTGTTCAAATCGAACAAGTACGTGTAACCGCCTGCTTTACCCACAGCTTGTACAGCTTCTTCGAGTTTCTTGAAGATGGGTTCCATCTTTTGTGCAGATGCTTGCTGGAGTTGTTGTTGTGCGTCTTGTTGGAACTGCAAACCTTTTTCCGAGAGTTCTTGCAATTCTTTCTGACGGCGTTCTTTGATGTTTTGCGGAAGTTTATCTTGCTCTTGTTGGAACTCTGCAAACTTCTTATTGAACTCTTCCGATGCACGTTTGATTTCTTCTTCGTACTGCTTTTGCATGGTTTGCAAGTCAGCTTGTGCCTTTGTGTATTCGGGCATCACCGGTATGATTTCTGCCGACTTGAAGTGACCGAATTTTTGTGCTAATACGCTCATCGGAAGGACAAGCAATAATAAAAGGGCAATTTTTTTCAACATAATTTCTATTGTCTTATTGGGTTTATAATCGTTTAATTCACACAGTTATCGGCTACAAAAGTAGATGTTTATTTGGAATATCCCAATACCTGCAATACTTCGTTGCTGATGTCTATACGGGGCGAAGCGAATATCAGGCTTTGCGCCGATGCGCGGTCTATCACCAAGTCGTACCCTCTCTGTGTCGCGATGAGTTTCACCGCTTCGTACACCTTGTCTTGCAAAGGGTCTATCAGTTCCTGACGTTTCTTTTGCAATTCTCCTTCGGGACCGAAATACTTATTGCGCAACTCTGCCACTTGTTTTTCTTTCTCCACGATGGCTGTTTCCTTTGCATTGCGTTGTGTTTCGGTGAGTTTGCTTGCAGATTGTTGGTACTCCTGATAGAGTGCTTTCGCCGCTTTGGCTTGTGCTTCCACCTCTGCTTGTCGCTGTTTGCCGAGTGCTTCTATCTGCGCATTGGCACGTTCGTATGCCGGTATCTGCGTCATGATATATTCCATATCTATCAACGCATATCGTTGTGCTGTGGCTCCTGCACATACTGTAATCAGTAATAGTGCTGTAAAGAATAGTTTTTTCATCGGTTGTCTTTTTCGTTATTATGGTTGTTAGAATTCCTGTCCTATGATGAAGTGGAACTGTCCACCGCTCGGAGAAGCAGAACCTCTCACCTTATCGAAACCATATGCCCAGTCTATACCCATCATACCTATCATCGGCAAGAAGATACGAACGCCCACACCTGCGGAACGTTTCAAACTGAAGGGATTGAAGTTGCCCACTTTGTTCCAGGCGTTACCGGCTTCCGCAAAAGCCAAGGCATAAATACTCGTGGAGTTTTCCAACATGATGGGATAACGCAATTCCGCACCCAAACGCATATAGGCATAACCCTCGCCACCTCCGTAAGGCGTAAGCGAACCGTTTTCATATCCACGCAAAGCAATGGTTTCCGAAGCATAATTGTAGCTATATCCCGACATACCGTCGCCACCCATGTAGAACGTTCCGAACGGCGAACGCTTGTACTTATTATAATGACCGAGCAAACCGAATTCCGCACGTGTCATGATAACCGGCGTCTTCTTGATTTCGGCAAGAGCGGTATAAGTCTTTGCTTTGAACTTCCACTTGTGATATTCTATCCAACGGAACATACTTGCCGCTTCGTCGTAATTGCTTTGTCCGTAAGTGGAATAATCTTTCTTGCTAAAAAGCGAGTAAGGAGGTGTAACCTGCACAGAGAAACTAAACTCCGAACCGTAACGCGGGAAGATGGGATTGTCGATAGAATTGCGCGCCAATGTCAGCGAAAGGTTCAAATCGTTTGCCGAACCGCTGGTCATGTACTCGCCATTGTTCAACTGGATATAGAGATAGCGCCAGTCTTTCAGCATGAAGCGTTGGTAAGACAATTGTGCCGACAAAGTAAAGTAATCGTCGGGCCAACGCAAACGCTTACCCCATCCTAAGCCCAAAGAAAGAACTTTCATCGACTTGTCGGGGTCGTAGTAGTTGCTGTAATTGTTGTAGTAGTTGCTGTTGTACATACCGTAACCGCCATAGTACAAACTGTTCAAGCTACGCATATAAGTATCGTTGTAATAACGACTGCTCACGTCTGTCTGTATAGAGTAAGAAGCAGACACCGAAAGAGAGTTTGGGCGTTTACCGCCGAACCAAGGGTCGAGAAAAGAAATACTGTACGACTGGAAGTAGCGACCATTGGTTTGCGCACTGAGTGTCAATGTTTGTCCATCGCCTTGTGGCAAGAAACCACGACGGTTTTTGTTTTTGCCGAGCAGATTGCCCATGGAGAAGTTGGTAAACTTCAAGCTCGCCTTTCCGATGATACCTGTTTGCCCCCAGCCTGCAGAAAACTCTATCTGGTCGTTGGCTTTCGACTCCAAACCCCAAGTAATATCCACCGTACCGTTGGAGAAGTCGGGCTTCACATCGTATTTGATGTTTTCGGGATTGAAATGCCCCATTTGTGCGATTTCACGATAAGAACGTTCCAATGCATCTTTGCTGAACAGGTCACCCGGACGCGTACGCAACTCACGGCGCAACACGTGTTCGTACAAACGGTCGTTGCCGTTTATCTTCACACGATTGATGGTGGCTTGCGGTCCCTCTACGATACGCATTTCGAGGTCGATGGAATCTCCGTCTACATTTGTTTCCACCGGGTCGAGGTGATAGAATACATAACCGCGATTGTAATAGTTGTTGCCGATGGCATCTTCGTCGCTTACGGTGCGTTGCGTCAGCAGTTTCTGATTGTACACATCGCCACGCTTCATTTGCAACTGTTCTGCCAACACATCCGTAGGGTAAACGGTGTTGCCTACCCACGAGATGTTGCGCAAGTAATAGCGATTTCCTTCGTGTATCTTCATATACACATTGACACTTCTATCGTCGTGAGATGTGACGGAGTCTTCTTCTATATACGCATCGCGGTACCCCAACTCATTGTACTTGTCGATGATGAGTTGCTTGTCTTCCTGATATTTCTCGTCGATGAACTTCTTCGGACTGAATATATTGACGAGTTTGTTTTTTTCTTTGGTCTTCTTCATCACGCGTTTCAGCTTTCCGTCGGAGAGCACGGTGTTTCCGTCTATCGTGATGGAGTAAACCTTTATCTTTTCTTTTTTGTCGATAGTGACATCCACATAAACCTGTTCGGGATTGCTTTCGTCCACACGCTCTGCCACCATGACTTCCGCATTCTTAAAGCCTTTCTCGTCGAAATACTTTTTGATGAGAATTTTCGCACGGTCTACGAGGTTGGGCGTTATCTGGCTACCTTTTGCCAAACCTACTTTTTGTTGCAAATCCTCGCGTTCGCTTTTCTTCACTCCGAAGAACGCAATGTCCGTGATACGGGGACGTTGTTTGAGTTGGATGGTGAGGTCTATCTTGTCGCCCTCAATCTTGTCCGCAAGAATTTTCACATCGGAGAAAAGTCCGTGCTTCCAATAACGTTTGATGGCTTCGGTGATATCGTCGCCCGGCACATTGATGGTTTGTCCGACAGCCAAGCCCGATATGCCGACGAGCACAAAGTCTTCGTAGCCTTTGATGCCTTCGACTTTGATATTTCGGATTTCATATCGTTTCGGAGTGGTGTTGTAGTATATCGCCGGTTTGTCGTCGGGCGGTGTTTGTTCCTGCGCATAGGAATTTACGGCGGTCATTGCCCATCCGATATTGAGAAGTAAGAAGAGCGAAAGTTTATGTTGCATAACTATAATTGTTCACTTGTTTTACCATAACGGCGCTCGCGTTGCTGATAGTCGAACACGGCTTTGCAGAGTGCTTCGGCATCAAAATCGGGCCAATAAGTATCGCAGAAATAAAGTTCGGAATAGGCATGTTGCCACAAGAGATAGTTGCTCAGTCGCACTTCGCCTCCCGTACGTATCAGTAAATCGGGGTCGGGCATGTAATGGGTTGCCAAATGCCGGTCTATCGCAGCTTCGTCTATGTCTTGCAATGCCAATGTACCGTCTTTCACTTCTCCGGCTATTTGCTTGACGGCTTCCACCAGCTCCCATTTGGAGGAATAACTCAAAGCCAGTGTCACACACATTCCCGTATTCACCGAAGTACGTTCTATACATTGGCTCAGACGTATCTGCACGGCTTCGGGCAATCTTTTCGTATCGCCCACAACACGCAGACTGATGTTGTTCTTCATGAAAATCTCTTCTTCAATCGAATTGAGCAAGAGCGTCATCAAAGCTGTGACTTCCTGCTCCGGACGATTCCAGTTTTCCATGGAGAAGGTGTACAGTGTGAGGTATTTCACGCCGAGTCTCGCAGCGGCCTCCGTCACTGTACGCATGGCTTCCGCACCTGCTTCGTGCCCTGCCGAGCGTGCTTTTCCTTGCATTTTCGCCCAGCGTCCGTTGCCATCCATGATAACGGAGATATGCGCAGGTACGCGCGCCAAATCTATCTGTTCTTTATAACTCATTTGTCAAGGTATAAATTACCAAGCGGAGGAAAAACCCAGTTTGTTGATTCTGCCTCGACTTACTTTACCATTGCCCCAAACTATCCATAAATAATGATTGTCGTCCACTGCAGAAGCAAAGTTTCGACTGCTTGCCGTATAGTAAGTGGCGAAACTGCCATCCGCAGGGAAAGCCAATTTGCTGTCTGCCACCAGCCATCTCAGACCATTGTCTGCGGATACATAGATTTTGGCAAAGGCTGCGACACCGGTTTTACCGCTGATTTCGGCACCACCAAAAGCCATGTACTTACCATTATAATAATGTAGTTGGAGTTTTTCGAGATTCAGGAGCGAGGACGTTCCGGCAACATAAGTATTCCAGTCCGTTTCGCTGCTCAAGCGTTGCGCCACTACCGCCACACTGTCCGTAGTAGCTTGCGGATAAACCATCAGCACACGAGAAAGACTTGTATTGTATGCCAACGTCTTGCCATGACTCATCACAGCCGTAGTGGCAGTGATACCCGACAGTGCCTGTGCATTCGCATCTATCGTCCATGCGGCGTTGCTGATGCTGCCGGTACCTGCTTCGCTCTGCGCATAGAGCACGGGAACGGTACCGCTTGCACCGCCCAACAGTTGCAACAGACGGGGCATACCCGACACCGTCACGGCTTCGTAACCCAAGTCCGTAAAGCGATAGAGTTTGCCTGCCGCAATGAAATAACACGCATTTTGCCACTGCGTCAGCGAGTAAGGATTGGTACCTGCCGGCAGTGCGATGCTTTCCCATGCCGAAGGTGTCCCCTGTGCGATGGACAACACCTTAGCCACAGCGGTTCCGTTCGATGTACCCACGAGATACAAACGCTCGCCCGAAGTCACGGCTTTGACGGGAGTAATACCCAAAGACAAATCGAATGTTTTCCATACCATCAAGTCGGGGTCTTGCGCATGTACATTGACTTTTACCGTATATGGTTTTCCTGCGATACCGTTGACCGTATAGACTTTGATGCTCTGCGGAGTGGTGAAATCAATGGAGTCCGTAGACGTATAAAGGGTGTCTTTCGTACTTCCGGAAGATGTCTTGACGCGGTAAGTGATGGCTCTGGTATCGCCTGTGATTTTTGCTATCACCTTGCTGATATCTACCCCCATGGGCAAAGAATCCTTGTTTTCTATGGTACGCGCCAACTGGTTTATCGAAAAGACATACTTGGAACAGTTTATCGTGTCCACGTAAGCACTGTCGTTACCTTTTTTATCTTTTCCCACCTTTGCTATTTTCAGTGTTCCGAGCGAAAAAGAAGTGATACTCGTAGCACTGCTGTACTCTATTTCACTAACCTCGTCTCCTTTCAGGCAAGAAGTAAACATCAATACAGATGTACATATCGCGAAGACAAAAGGTAAGAACTTTATTTTCATCGTCTATAAGATTCTATTTTACAAGATGCAAAAATAGGAAGTTTTTTACCACTGCGTATATATCAGTGTGTTTTTATGGAAAATTAGAGTTCTTTCGAGACGCTCCCAAGCTGATTCTCACGCCCGAAGCATGCCTGCGAGGGACGCCAACGACACGCCTCTTTTTCGTGCCCGGAGACGACACTTTTCCACTCCCGAAACCCACCTTCAATCCCTTTTCGAAAAGGCATTTTCTGCCCGGAAAAACGAAAGACATGCCGCCACCTCGACTGTATATTTATGCAGAAAATGTTGCTTTTTCTGCATATTTATGCAACGCCGGGCATGTCTTCTCGTGCGAAAATCGGGAGCTGCGCAATGATTTTCCGGTACGAAAAAGCCTCGAAAAGTCCCTTTTTTGTTCACGAGAAAACGCCTCTACAACACCCTCTCGACACGATTATGATATTAACATTCTTTGACGCTGTTGTCATCGCGATAGCAACAAGTTCTTATCTCGATAGCAACATGATGCTATCAAGTTGTGTACATGTTGTTATCAAAATGGCAACGTGTTACAATTTTGAAGGGACGAGTTTTTGAGTTGATGAGGTACGAGGAGAGAATGTATATATATACAGACATCTCGGTAGACGATGGGTGATTTCTCCGGACCGACCTCTCGCACCGCAAGACCATCGGCATCCGAACATTCGAGAAAACAAAAAAAGAAGCCCCGGCCGAAGTTCGCTTCGGCTGGGGCTTCGTATGAGAAATACTTGCGATTACCGGCTTACGGCAACAGTTCCGCAAGTTTTGCGTCCAATTCTTCACCGCGCAAATCACGCGCCACGATGATACCGTTTTGGTCTATCAATACAGTGGCAGGAATACCTCTTACTGCATAAAGACCTGCGCCTTCGTTGCGCCAGCCCTTCAAGTCGGACATTTGCACCCAAGTCATCTTGAGCGTCTCAAGTCCTTTCTTCCAAAGTGCTTCTTTGTCGTCGAGAGATACACCCACGATTTCCAAACCTTTGCTTTTGTATTGTTCGTACACTTTCACGAGGTGAGGCATGTCCTTACGACAAGGACCGCACCAGCTTGCCCAGAAATCCACCAGCGTGTACTTGTTTTGTTTCACAATGGCAGACAGTGTCACCGGTGTGCCGTCGGGTGCGTTTTGTGTGAAGTCCGTCATAGGTTTACCCGGTTGTGTTTTGATAACGATTTCGGCAAACTTCTTCACTTCCTGCACTCCTGCGTCGCAATACTCTTTCGGCATTTTTTCGATGAGAGCAACAACTTTCTCCGCATCGAATTCACGTCCTTGCGACTTCAGCAAATACGCGCCGAAACGATTGTTTATATTGAGTTCCATATGCTCGGAAGCAACGGCAGTCATCTTGTCTTGCAAACCGTAATACTCCTCGATAAGTGCATTTCTCTGTTCTTCGGTCACAGTAGTATCGCGTACGGCAATGGCGATTTCGCGTACTCTCTTGATTGTAGGTTCCAATGCTTTGTTATAAGCAGCATATCCCTCATTCGCAACAGAGCCTCCTACCGTTACTCTTTCGGTATCTCTCGTCAGCGTGATATTACCGTTTTCCAAGATGAACTCAGCCAGTCTACGCTCTTTCAAACCTTTGGATACAAGTCTGTAACCTTCAACACCTGTGGCATCGCCTTTGAAAGTGAAGGCACCGCCTTTTACTACGGCAGAGTCCACGGCAACAGCATTTCCACCGTCGAAACGATACAAATACACTTTCTCGCCTTCTACTTGGTCAAAACCTTTCGCTACAACGGAATAACCGGCGCTTTGCGCCCACGCCGCAGTACTCAACAAAGCACTAACGGCTACTAACATCATTTTTTTCATTGTTTCTTATTATTTTTAGTTCAAGGGTCTTTTATTTCAAGAGTTCCGCAAGTTTCTTTTCCAAAGCGTCTCCACGCAAATCGCGCGCCACGATGACACCGTTTTGGTCTACAAGGAACGTAGAAGGAATGGAACGAATGGCATATACTTCCGAAGCTGCGGACTTCCAACCTTTCAGGTCGGACATTTGCGGCCATGCCATACCCAAGTCTTTGATGGCTTTTTTCCAATCTTCCGCATTTTCATCCAACGACACGCCCAACACTTCAAAGCCTTTTGCACGATAAGCCGCATAAGCCTTTACTACGTGCGGCATCTCCTGACGGCACGGTCCGCACCAGCTTGCCCAAAAGTCTACAAGCGTGTACTTGTTTTTTGCCACCACTTCGCCAAGCGACAAAGGCGTACCTTCGGGGGTATTCATTGTGATGTCCGGCATATTCTTGCCCACAGCGAGCTGCATCTTCTTGTTCAAATCTTCTTTGATACGTACGATGCTTTCTTTCTTGCTATATTTTTCGGGTACTTTTTCCAAAATAGGAAGCAGCTTTTCTGCATCGTAAGCGAAAGAAACACTCTCCAACAACTGAATACCGAATGCATTGTCGATATTGGCTTCCACTGCCTCCAATACTTTTACGTTCATGACACTGTCTATCGCTTTCAGCTCGTCTGTAATTTTTGCAGTTTCTTCTTCGGTCAACGTCGTGTCTGCATCCATCTTTTTATACAAAGCCATCATTTTTTCGGTCTCCACTTTTTGCATGTCGCTGAACGCCTGCAAAGCATCATTGGCTTTGGTTCCGGAAACACGGAAATCTTCTTTCTCCAGTTTTACCTCTATCTTTCCGTTTTCTATAAAGATTTGTGCCAAGACACCTCCTTCTTTTCCATCGGTGATGAAACGCATGCCTTCTATCGAGTCGGCATTGCCTGTAAACTCGAATTTTCCATCTTTCACCACAGTGGAATCTATACGTTTGAAGTCATTCTCCACGATTTCATTCAAAAAGATACTGTCGCCATCGTGCAGTCTTTCGCCCGTACCGGTAATAGTATAACCGTTCTTTTGTGTACATGCCGTCATGCACATCAAGGCTCCCATAGAAGCCGCAATAAAAAGTTTTCTCATTGCTATGTTATTTTGAAATGTTTAGATTACAAAAGTAGTGGTTCTTGAAAGAAATGCAAGAAATGCCCTTTCTTTTATCCCTCTGACGCCCATTCACGACCACTTCCAAGCTTTCCCTCACCCTCCCATCGAGCCATCCAAACACAAAAAAAAGACGCAAACATTTGCAGAAACAAAAAATACCCCTACCTTTGCAACGTCTTTAAGAGAGGTGTTCTTTTCAAAGATTGGAGAGATGGTAGAGTGGTCGATTACAGCGGTCTTGAAAACCGCCGTACCGAGAGGTACCGGGGGTTCGAATCCCTCTCTCTCCGCAACGAAGGGTGTAAATTGCAAGCTATGCGATTTACACCCTTTTCTATATCTGAAATATACTTTTCCTTTATTCAAATGAGATTTAATCTCGACGTAAGAAAAGTAGTCCTTTAGAGGATAGTTTTTTGTCAAGTTTCATCTTAACCCTATTGACAAAATAGTGCCATATATCAGTATTAAACTCCCTCTGCATATTGGCGATCATAATATTAACCTTTGAAATATTAGAAGTTATTGAACTTGTCCACTCCCTCTTCTTTTTATTAGATCTTCTTATATTCTTGTCTTCATTATAGAATTCGACCTCTTTCAATTTGTCTCCAAACCATCTTGACAAAATATACCAAAATGCTTTATAATTCTTTTTGAACTCACCTATTTTATAGTGATTAAAAGCATATACTGAAACATCAGCAATGGTATTGAGAATTCTAAATAATGTCTCATTATAGGTCATAAAGTAATTTGAATATGCAATACTAATCTTATCAAAAGTTGTATTTTTAAAATGCGCAAGAACTATATTCTTATTCTCAGGATTGCTGAGAAACATTCTAAAATAAGCCTCTTCCGCCTCGTCAAAATTATCAAATTGGCTTAACTCAGGCTTACCAACTTTATCGGTTGATATCAGCAAAAAAGACGCACTCTTAGTTCCTCTCAATTTATTCCGTTGAGCTCGTAGACTCAGATGATTCTCTACAAAAAGAACTCCAAGCCTTTCCAAATAACGGAAATTACCTGATATCTCGGAAATTCTCTTCTTTGCCGACAGATCCAAATCAACATCTTGTTTCGCAAGTAATTGATGAAATTCGTATAACTCTGGATTTTCTTTATCTCCAAATTCTTTTAGTCTAGATTGGAATAAAACATCAGAGATTTCAACAAGAGTTGCCCAATTATGATGTTCTAAACATCGAATCTGAATCTCTATAACCTTCTGGGGGCAATCCTTTGGTTGAACATTGAGATGTATAGAACGGTATCCATTCCCCTTTGGTTTTTCGACATAATTATTTTCACTCTTAATCGTAAATGGAAGAGTGCGTTCTTCCTGTTTAATTTTCTCATATAACTTAATAGCATTCTCAGGCGATGTCATAATACACCTACAGCCTGCAATATCAGCAATCCTTTGAACCTCCATTTTCTGAAATCTCTTAAGTTTGCTTATAATTGATTCTATACGTTTGATTCTATATGTACAAACACTATTTTTATCTATCTTGAGAGACATTTTATTCAAAGAAGTAAAAATAGTTGCTAGTGGCGTTTTATAGGTAACTCTCAGTGTTTGCAACATCTCATAATCTTCTTGAGAAACGTTATCAGTATTTCTCCTAATTCGATCACTTAACCTCTTATAATCTCCCTTTGTATAGTTATACTCTTGTCTCATTTGATAGTTAAAATTACATATCATGCTATTCTGATTAAGCGTGCACTTCAACTTATGGATTTATAATGTTACTTAGAACACTCTATATCTTGTATTATAAGAATTTCATATTACTAAATCTTTTGGAGATACTCCAAGCAAGTCTGCCACTTTGAAGATGGTAGCAAGATTAGGTTGCTTGCGATTGAAGACATAAGCATTGGTGACACTGAAACTCATGCCCAATTCTTTGGCGAGCCATGTTTGGGTGATGCCTCGCTTTTTCAAATGCTCCTTAATGAGGTTGCCATGTTCTTTCTTCTGCCCCATTGGACTATTGTTTATCTTGACATTGACGACAAATTTATTAAAAAACGCAACAAAGAAACAAAATAAAGCTTTAACGCTATCAAAAAATCCTTATCCAACGGCTGTGCACCTCCTTTCCCCACTGAACATGCCACTTTCTTCCATTTGACTTGTTTTATAATTCCTGTCTTGGTATCAATTGCAAAGTATTGACTATCGGTATCTTGGGAATATATAAAGTTTCAGTTCGGAATTTCCGAGCACTGCAAAAAGAGATGAGACGACACGCTCGTCACCTCATTCTTCGTTTTTACTGTCTTATAATCAAAGCGGACTGTGGCGAAACGGTAACACTGTTGCCCGATACATTGCCCAATCCCATGACAAGGTCTATCTTGCCGTCTCGACATACCACCCAATACTTTCCATCGGGAATAGAGATTGTCACAGGTTCGGTGCGTGCATTCAGCACGACGATGATATTGCCCCACGTATCGCCATTGGGATAATCCTTGATGCGATAAGCCACCACGTTCGAATGATTGTCTACGGGAAGAAACTCCACATGACGGCGCACCGATTCCGCACTCCCCAAGCGAAAAGCGGGATGACGGCGACGCATGTGTATCAATCCGCTGATGTAATCGTACACGTCTTTGTGCAGACTTTTGTTTATCCAGGGAATAGCATTGATGTCATCGGGACTGTTGTACGAATTGTGCACGCCTTTCTTGTCGCGCATCACCTCGTCGCCGGCAAAGATGAATGGTACGCCTTGCGACGTCAGCACGGAAGTATAAGCCAGTTTGAGCAATGCCGATTGTTCTTTCGGTTGAATGCCCGGGCGCGTGCTTTTCAAACGGTCTGTCACGCAGAGGTCATCGTGACAACTCACGTAACTGATAAACTGTACAGGTTCTTGTGCCCAGACGTTGATGTGCTGTTTTGTATTCTTGTTCAATTGCGGATGCTCTATACCGCCCACCACGCCAAACTTGACGCCTGTTTCGTGTCCCGGTTTGCCTACGATAAAGGCTCCTTTGCTGTCATCTCCCCAAGCTCCTCGCAGACTGTCGCGCAACTCGTCGGTGAATGCGGCAATACGCGGCAACCTCTTCATATTGGCTTTCATTGCCAACTCATCGGCAGGAAGTGCGGGTGCGCCGGCAGCCCATCCTTCTCCATAAACAAATATCGTAGGGTCAATGGCATCCAACTCTCGGCGAATGGCATTCATGGTTTCGATATCGTGAATACCCATCAAGTCGAAACGAAACCCGTCTATGTGATATTCATTGACCCAATACTTCACGGATTCTATCATGAACTTGCGCATCATGGGACGTTCGCTTGCCGTTTCGTTACCGCAACCCGAAGCGTTGCAAGGCTGTTCTCCTTCATGTCGATAGAAATATCCGGGAACGGTACGCTCGAAATTGCTTGTTTTCAAGTCGTAGGTATGATTGTACACCACATCCAATATCACACGAATGCCTGCACGATGCAAAGCCTGCACCATCTGTTTGAACTCGCGAATGCGTACTTCCGGACGATAAGGGTCTGTGGAATAAGAACCATCGGGGACATTATAATTTTTCGGGTCGTATCCCCAATTGTATTGCGGTACATCGAGTTTCGTTTCGTCCACAGAAGCAAAATCGAACGACGGCAGCAAATGCACGTGCGTCACCCCCAAAGCTTTCAAGTGCGCCAACCCTGCCGGTTCGCCCGTACTGCGCACACAGGCACTGTCGTCTGTCAAAGCGAGAAACTTACCTCTGTGTTTGATTTGCAAAGTCGTATCCATGGAGAAGTCGCGATGGTGCATCTCGTAAATCACAATGTCCGCAAAACTCTTCAGTGGCGGACGTGTATCCGACGCCCAACCTGCCGGGTCGGTCTTTCGCATGTCGATGACTGCCGCCCGTTCTCCGTTCACACCGACGGCTTTTGCCATGACACCGGGCGTATCTCCCTGCCACACATCGTCTATTTTCACGTTGAAAGCATAAAATTTGCCTGCCAAATCTCCTTCGAACTCCGTTTTCCACATTCCGTCTTCTTCGCTCGTCATCGTAAGCATTTTGTAGGGCGAACCGCCTTGACCTTCTTCGTAAAGCATCACACGGACTTCTTGTGCCGCAGGCGACCACAACGAAAACTCGGTACGCTGAGGAGTATAATTCATTTCTTCCCACACACCTTCGTACACGGGATAGTCCTCGAAACGCTGTTTATCGGTTTTTGTTCCGGACGAACAACCGTAACAACAAAGAAGAACAAACAGAAAAAGATAGAAACGTGTCATATACATCGGGATTATTTGCTGATTTTATCGGGATTCTTTTGCACGAAGTCGCCCCAGCCGTTGTACTTCTTCACAGACACGGGACGTCCCATTTGCAAGTAGTGACAATAAGCCGCAGCCAAAGCATCGGTAGCGTCCATGAGAGGCGACATCTCGGAGTCGGGTATTTTCAACATGCGTTGCAACATGGCTGCCACCTGTTCTTTACTGGCTTGTCCGTTACCCGTGATTGCCATCTTGATTTTCAACGGAGCGTATTCCGTGATGGGTATTTCTCGCATCAGTGCCGCCACGATGGCTACGCCTTGCGCGCGTCCCAACTTCAGCATGGACTGTACGTTCTTGCCGAAGAACGGTGCTTCGATAGCCATTTCGTCGGGCAAATAAGAGGATATAATCCCCTGAACACGTTCGTAGATGTGTTTCAATTTCAGGTAAGTGTCGCCTTGTTTACGCATGTCTATGACACCGAGTGCCAGCACTTCGGGTTTCGTGCCGGTCACTCTCAATACTCCGTAGCCCATGACATTCGTACCTGGGTCTATACCGAGTATGATTTTTTCTTTTACGGGGTGTATCACCGTAATACCTCCATCAATGTGGGAAAAGCAATGACTTTGTTTTTGAAGACGTTCATCATTTCTTCGTTCAGTCGCATGCCCTGTTCGGTATGCCAACGGTGAAGCGTGGCACTGTCTGCCACTTCCCATTGCAAAGAGAAAGACTCGCTATCCTGTTCCTTATGGCTCAGCACACGTACCAGTCGGGGAGCCGACAGTCTGCCGTCTGCTTCTACTTGCGGTATGTAAGCCTCGTTGAGCCAAATGACAAAATTGTGTGCATCCGGCATCTCCACATGATAGGTTGTATTGTATATCAGCATATTGTTTGAGTTTTATTGATTAGTTTTTTTGTCTTTTTCGGGCAATAAGCGGCGCAAAGCGATGAGATATTCCGTCATACGCTCTTTCGCTTGCGGGTCTTTTTCTACCGCAACGGCTTGTTGCAAATCTCGTAAATAGTGCAGATAATGCGTTTCCGCTATATAACGCGCTCCGCGTACACGCACTTCGGGAGCAGTGTCGAACAACGTACCTTGCACCCAACGTTTGGCGTCCCAAGACTGATGCGCTTGCAACCAGTCGAGAGCAGCGATTTTCTCGTCGACAGTACCGTAGAGCAATGTTTTGTAACACTCGTTCTCCTGCTTCAAATCGGCAACGCTCATCAAAATCTCGCGTTCGAAAAGCGTAGGTTGTACCACTTCTTTTTTGTAAGGTTTCAGTTCTTTTCCCAGTGTCCAACGTACCATACGCGGCACCATCCACATCATGCCGGGTGTAGCTTCGGGGTGAGCAATGACGCTGAATACACGCCCTTTGCCGTATTCATTGACAGAGAAAAACGGTTTTCCGTTTGTCATATCGGCAGGAGCATTACCCTCTTCGTGCACATCGCTTTCCATCGTTCCGAAGGTAACGCTCCGTATGGCACTTCCTGTTTTGGGTACAAACACGGGACCTTCGTAATAAACGATGTACGAAGTATCGCGGTTTGCCAGTTCGGGAAAACACAGCTTACCCTCTGCGGTCAAGGTAAGTTTGGCTACACCATGCCCGCGATTGTCGTGTTCTATGTCTATTGCCTGCAATCCGTTGATGCCGATACAGGCGTAGTCCGGTGTTTCCGAGAAAAAATAGGCTCCGGCACAAATCCCCACGGCACCGCCACCGTTCCTGACGAAATGCAAAAGCCGTTCGCGGTTTTCGCCTCCCATGTTGAGGTATTGTCGACTGCCTCCACCGCCGGGAATAATCACAGCATCCAAGCTATCCAGCACACCACCCGCCATATCTGCCGTAGTGAACGTACGTACCTGCATATCTTCGTCCAAACGTATGGCTGCCACAGTTTCCCATATACAGGTTTGCGCGCCGCCGTGTCCGTCGAACACACCTACGCGTATGGCAGTGCGGGTGTGTCCGTTCGTCGCAGTTCCCTTATCAGGGCTACCCGAACACCGTACCGACAACACGGCACACAGCACCATCGCCCCATACAAAAGTATTTTCTTCATGGTAATACACATTGGGTTCATCTTAGCAAAGTTACGGATTATTCCTTCTTATGGTGTATCGGCTGCGCAAAAAGGCGAAACAAGACAAGAAACGGGAATACCCGGCAACGGTTTTCATGGTTCCGCTTACGCAAAAAACAGTGTTGCTGAGGCGTTTTTCAAACGGACGAAAAGCACGGGAAAAGGCGTGTTTCTACTCCTTATTATATTAGGAGAAAAGAGTAGCTTCCTCGTAACTCATCAACTTATAAACTCGCCCCTTCAAACTATCTATATATTGCCAATTTGATAGCAACATGTTGTCAAGTCGATAGCATCATGTTGTCATCGCGATAGCAACATGTTCTTATCGCGATGACAACAGCGTCAAAGAATGTTAACAACAAAATCGCATCGAGAAGCCATTGTAGAGGCATTTTCTTTTCATCAAAAACACGTGTTTTCGGAGCTTTTTCCGTACCGGAAAATCATTGCGCAGCCACCGCATTTCGTGCCGAAACACATGCCCGGCATTGTATGAAGATACAGAAACCGTTGCATTCTCCGCATACTTCTACGGCGAGAGATGAGGTGAAACACCTCACACACATACAGACCGATGCAGATTTATCGATTTCCCTTCGTGCAGGGAGAATTTTGATTGTAACTTGCAGCGCAATTCACACAGTACAAAACAAGTATGGAAAAGAAAACAGGAAGATTTACCCTGCAAGCCGCCCCTTATCACGTAGACATGACGCGACGTTTGAGTATGGGCGTCTTGGGCAACCACTTGCTGAACGTGGCAGGTATGCACGCCGAAAGACATCGGTTCGGCATGACCACGTTGACGCCTCTGCGCTATACATGGGTGCTTTCGCGATTGGCAATAGAGTTGGAAGAAATGCCCGAACAGTATGCAGAGTTCGAAATCAGCACATGGATAGAGAGCGTGTACAAGTTGTTCACCAACAGAAACTATCGGATATGCAATGCCGAAGGACACCCCATAGGTTACGCAAAATCGGTTTGGGCAATGATGAACATCGACGACCGCAAACCCGTAGACCTCCTCACGGTCAACGAGGGAAGCATCGTGCAGTGTGTGTGCGAAGAAACGTGTCCCATCGAGAATCCTGGCAGATGCAATATGAAAGGAGAAATCAGGAAAGAAGTGACGCACCATACCGTGTACAGCGATATCGACATAAACGGGCACGTCAACAGCATCAAATACATAGAACATGTGTTGGATTTGTTCGAACCACAGCATTTTCTTTCACACCGCCTCCGCAGGTTCGAAATAGCTTATGCTACGGAAAGTTACTATGGCGATACATTGCACCTGCGATTGAACGAAGAAAATCCGCAAACCTACTACGTGGAAGTAAAGAAAAACAATGAGGAAGTGGTGGTACGCTGTAAAATAGTCTTCGACTGAAGATGACGAATGCCACAAAAGGGATGAAAACAAAAAAGGGAATCTTCCCAGACTCCCAATCTTCATTAACCTTAAATCTAATACCATGAAAAACTGATACAAAGGTAAGGCGTTATCTCAAAACCGCAACGTTATTCTGCAAAAAGTCGCTTTTCTTTATATCAAATTAACTCTTTTGCCTTTTTAGGTAACCAAATGAAACACTAAAGCGTCATTCTACTACTATTTCGTCGGTAAATATCCAAGCTCCGTTCTTCGGGTGTGCATGTGCCGTGAGACGTATATAACGCGCTTCTACCGATTTCTCCGCTTGGAAACGATGGAAATCCGTACGCTCCGACCTTTCGGGAGCGCGCATGGGAGCCGAAAGCGGTACAAAATGTACTCCGTCTTCCGAAGCTTCGAATAACACTATGTCGGGAAAAAAGACTTCTGCCGTGACAGATTGCATAAAATCGGCAAACACGCGTCGGATACTTTGCACACTGCCCAAGTCTACCGTGGCACGCATCTTACCTCCTTCGATAAAACCTTGCCACACTCCGTCTGTAAAAGTCCAGTTGCCTCGCTTGCCGTCTGTCAGTGCACCGTCACCGCCTGCCGTGTATTTAGTGTGGTACTTGCCCAAGTCGTATGTCACGGTCTTTCCGTATGCGAGATGGTGTAATGTGCTTTGCGATTCTCGACGGTCGCCCACAGCATTGTGCAGCGGGAAAGGATGATACCCCTTTGCTTCCAATTGTTTCACGGCTTTGGACACACGCGGATAGAAGTTGTCCCAATTACGTTGTTCCTGTGGCGACCAAGCCACCTCTGCCAATGCCAGCAAACGCGGATAAAGCATATACTCCACTTGTCGAGGATTGTCTACGAACTCTGTCCACAAACAGCCTTGCACACCTTTTATCAAGCGAACTTCGGATGGCGAAAGATGTTCGGGAACGGGATTGTACGAATACACTTTCTTCAAAGGCAGATAAGGACCGAATGCGTAAGGATGTGCATGCGGTGCATCCTGATACGAGTCGAGATAGCAGAAATTGCCGGGTGTCATCACAGCTTCTCTACCTTGACGGACGGCTTCCAATCCGCCATGCTCTCCTCGCCACGACATGACGGTGGCATTCGGTGCCAATCCTCCTTCGAGTATTTCGTCCCAACCCATCAACAAACGACCGTAGGCAAGCAGAAACTTCTCCATTCGACGAACGAAATAACTCTGCAACTCGTCTACAGTCTTCAATCCTCCCTCCTGCATACGTTTTTGACACTTGGGACAAGTCTTCCACGACTGTTTGCTCGCTTCGTCGCCACCGATGTGTATGTAAGTAGAAGGGAAAATATCCATGACTTCGCGCAATACGTTCTCGAGAAACACGAAAGTCTCTTCGTTGCCGGCACAGTAGTCACCGTGTTTGTACGGTTCGCCGGAGCAGGAGAGTTGCGGATATACAGCCAAAACCTCGTCGGAGTGTCCCGGCATCTCTATTTCCGGTATTATGGTGATATGCTTCTTGCTCGCATAAGCCACAAGGTCTCTCATTTCGTCTTGCGTATAATAACCGCCTATGGCACCTGGTGTTCCTTCTTCCACATAACGTCGGTCATTTTCGCCCCACCATTTCGTCCAATCGTTTTCCGTGCGCCATGCAGCCTTTTGTGTGAGAAGAGGATATTGTTTGATTTGCAAACGCCATCCTCCCGCATCTGTCAAGTGCAGGTGTAAACGATTTATCTTATAATAAGCCAGGAGGTCTATTTGCTTCTTGAGAAAGTCTGCGGAAAAAAAATGGCGAGAAACATCCAGCATCACTCCACGATAACGGAAACGCGGTTCGTCCTCTACGATACCACAAGGGATACGAAAGTTTGCTTTGCGTAGCTCCTTCATTTGCAGAATGGTTTGCCAAGCATAAAAAAGCCCGGTACTTGTCTTTGCTTCCACTTTCACCTGTTGCGGAGTGATTTCGATACGATAACTTTCGTCCGAAGTCATGTGCCATTTGTCGGAAGCCACCAATCTAAACGAGATGTGATTGCGCCGTGCAGACTTCTGTGCGAAAGGAACAAATTCTGCGAGCCGTTCTCTCTCTTCTCCCGTGAGCGAAGTGCTCCATGTAGTCAAAGTGGAAAATGTGAAAGTTCCTTTGTGGGTGATTATCTTTTTAGGAAGAGGAATAATGTCGTGTGCCGAAGCAAACTGCGGTATGAGGATACCGATGGTCAGTAGTAAAACGAGGATTTTCTTTTTCATTTTTGCGTATTATTTAATGCGAAGTTCTGCGATACGTATCGGTGCTTCACCGATAACCTGAGTTGCCACGATGCGAATACGCTGTGCCGTGAAAGGTGTAAATACGATGCGCTGCAAAACAGGATTGTTACGGATATTGGAAAACTCTCCCGTAGCAACCTTTTGCCACGCCGTTTGTCCGGGTGCTTGTTTCCAAACCTCATAGCTATGAATAAATCCTCCCGTCAAGTCGTTCTGAACAGGAAGATATTCTATTTCACCGATGCGTTGCGCCTCTTTCAAGCGAAATGTCCATGTTGTGGTTTGGGAGGCGAAGACTGTTGCAGGATTGTTGTCCGACAGTGGTGCAATGGCAGTTTCCGTTTGTCCTTCCATCTCGAAGTCCTTACCTTTCGCCAAAGAGATATCAGCCATCGAAGCTCGGCTTTGAGCATGATATGCTCCCATTTCATTGATGCAAAGTTCACCTCTCGATTGTTCGAAAGTTATCCTTAGAGCCGTTGTTTCTATCTCATCGAAACGTATGATTCGCTTGTAACCTATTGTGGCTGTCTCTTCTCGCGGTGTCAGTTTTTCCCAGCGTCCATTGCGGAGATAATGTATGGAAAAGGCTTGTACGCGTTGTCCCAAAGAGATATACTCTTGCAACAACAATCGATTGATACGTTGCGGTATTTTCCACGTGGCAGTGATATGCGCTGTGCGTACACCGTCTTTTGTAGCCCAATACGTATCGTACGAACCATCCGCCACGTTTTGAACGATATACTTTCGTCCTCTGGTGTCGGAAGCTCTCAGCTCAGCACGCGTCAGAAGATTGTCTTTCAAGTCTTGAAGAATGATTTGCCGAAAAAGCACAGCATTTGCCGAATCGGTCGGATGAATCAATCCTTCCTTATTGACCGGGAAATTGAGCAACAGTGTTGCATTGCGTCCCACACTCTTGTAATACAAATCGGCAAGTTGTTCCGCAGACTTCACTTTGCCGTCTTCGTTTTCATGATAAAACCATCCCGGACGAATGGAGACATCGCACTCTGCAGCTACCCATATATCCCCTTTTGGGTCGCCATGTTGCAAAGTATGGCGCTTATCCGTTCCGGCTTTAATATCTCCTTGCGTGAGAAAAGACCAATTCGTTTCGCCCGCAAATCCTCGCTCGTTGCCTACCCAACGACATCCGGGACCGCCGTCGGAAAAGATGATGGCTTGCGGTTGCAACTTATCTACAAGACGATAAGCATCTTCGAAGCGGTAATAGTTTTCGCCGATAGTGCGTGTTTCATTGGCACCGCCATACCAACCGTTACCTCCGTTTGCGCCGTCGAACCAGACTTCGAACACTTCGCCATAATTGCCAAGCAATTCTTCCAATTGCAAATGAAAGTATTTCACATAAGCCTCCGTAGCATATGTTGCCGCATTTCTATCCCAAGGCGAGAGATAAACCGCAAACTTCAAACCGTATTTTCTGCAAGCATCGGCAAGTTCGCGTACGATATCGCCTTTCCCGTTCTTGTAAGGAGAGCGCGTAATGTTATAATCGGTGTATTTCGTAGGCCAAAGACAAAAACCGTCGTGATGCTTGGCTGTAAAGATGATGCCTTTCATTCCTGCGGTTTTGCAAGTCTTTGCCCACTGTTCGCAATCGAGTCGGGTGGGATTGAATGTCGAGGGCGGTGTATCGCCATATCCCCACTCCATATCATTGAACGTATTCAGTCCGAAATGAATAAAAGCATAAGTCTCCAGTTGTTGCCAACGTACTTGTTTGTCTTGCGGTATGGGATAAACAGCTTTCGGTGGAAGTTTTGTTCCGCAAGAAGCCAGCAAAACGGTAGATGTTACTATGAGAAAAAGTTTTGTGAACATAAGATTGTTATGAATTAACGACTGCCCCAATACAAGAACAGCATACCTATAATAATCAGCAAGAGGTCGAGTAGTTTATGACGAATATGCTTCTCGTGCAGGAAAAGTGCACCTACCGAAAAAGAGACCACCACACTGCCACGACGTATCATGGAGACAACGGAAATCAATGCTCCGTCCATGCTCAACGCATAAAAGTAAACGAAATCCGCCAAACAAAGAAACAACGATATCAGCAGAATGGCATGTCGCCAGCGAAACGGTGCGCCCATGTGACGTTTGGGAAACCAAAGGAAAAGAAGTACACCACCCATCAATAAGCATTGATATTGTGTGTACCAAGCCTGCACGGTCATAGGTGGAAAATGTTGCATCAGGTATTTGTCGTAAAGCCCGCTTGCCGCTCCCAACAGAGCAGCCAAAAACAGACAAATCATCCAACGATCGCGACGAAAATCTATGCCCTCTTTCTTACCTGCTTTGCTCAAAAGAAAAATAGACAAAAGCCCCAACAACACACCTGTCCACTGATACGGATTGAGTCGCTCGCCGAAGATAAAGAGAGCCCCCAACAGTGTCAGTACCGGACGAGTGGCATTGACGGGTCCCACGATGGTCAGCGGCAAATGTTTCATTCCATAGTAACCAAAAACCCACGAAGAAAGTACGATGCAGGATTTAAGCAAAATAAAACCATGTACACCCGGCGAAACGGGCGAAACAAAAAATAGTGTGTCCTGCCAAACCGTAGGCTGAACATAAGAAAGGATGATAAAAGGAAGAAAGAACAACGCAGAAAAGAGTGTGTTGAGTGCCAATACGGGCAGTACGGCATTGTCCTTTAGAGAGATTTTCTTGAAAACATCATAAAACCCCAGACAAGCTGCCGAACAGAAAGCCAACAGTACCCACATGCCTATTGCTCCGAACCGTTATCCGCAGCAGGTTCTCTCAGGATAATGGTTGTAGCACCAAGCGTGAATACCGAAGCATCGGCTATGCGCAAACGGTCTTTCGACGCAAGAAGCTCGTTCATCAGAAAAGTTCCTGTAATGCTATCGTTATCGCGAAGGGTGTAACGCAGTTTGCCCGCTTTGTCTTTGCCGACATTTATGATGCAATGGATACGGTCCATGCTCGGGTCGTTCGTTTCGATGGGTACGTCCACGTTTGTGCCTTTGCTGCGTCTGCCCACTGTGTTGTCGCCGAGTTTGAGAGGAAGCACCTGTTTGTGTGCAAATACATTTTCTATCACGATGAGTTCGCCCACATTGGGATTATCCTCTTCGGGAATATCGGCACGATTTCCTTTTGACTTTCCAAGACGAATGCCGAATTGTTTCTTACAGTCAGGACAAATGAACACGAGCGATTGCCCGTGTTCGTATTTTGTTTCGTCAAATTGGATGTACGTATCGCACTTGGGACACCTTACTTTCTTCATGCGAGCGATGTTTTACTGTGCAAGCACCCACAAATCGGTGAGCTTTCCGCCTTGACGTATATCGTTTATCCGTTTATATGCTTCGCTCGAAGTAGAGCATTTGCCAACGGAAACACGGTGTATCTTTCCCGAAGACAATACTTTGGCATCTCTGAAGCCTATTTTGCTCAGACGTTCGACTTCTGCTTGCGCATCTTCCATACGTGCAAGACTTGCTGCGATGATATGGTGATACTTGACTGTCTCCGCTACTTCTACGGTCTGCTCGGGTGCAGATGCCACAGTAGCCGGTGCAGATACGACAACTCTTTCCGCTACTTCCGGTTTCGGTGTCAGCGGTGCTTTGTTCTCCGTTGCTTTTACCGAACGTACGACTGCCGTCGGTACAGTGGGAGCATTGTACACCATAGATTGTTCCTTGATGGCACTGATGAAAGAACCTGTTCCCAAAGATGCGTATTCATAACGGTCTACTTGTGTATTGTCTACACGTGTAGAGAAAAGAAAGAAGAAACAAACTGCTGCAGCTGCACTTGCTCCGTACTTGATGAACGGATGCAGACGACGTGTAGCACTTGTCTGAAGCACAGGTATCGTTTTTTCTTCGGATGCGAGAGCTTTCTCCAGCGGCTCCAACAACGGCAGTGTTTCCATACCATACAGCAAAGGCGTGAAGAAGTAATTGCCCGCAGGCTTGAACTCGTACACGCCGCTGATGTTGTAATATATCGTACCGATATTGGGCAAATGGCATTCTCCGCCATTGTGCAACGTATCTTTGAGATGATAAACGGTTTCCTCTATCTTGCGCGTGGCATCGGGGAAGTCCGTATGATAGGCTTGCATATAGGATTGTACCAATAACCCGTCATTGATAAGCAATTGCGGATTGAAGCCGAGAGAGCGCATCGGGGGAAAGATAACCTGCTTCTCTCTATCGATAACCGCCGAGTGAGAATAAGCAATGAACCCTCCGAAACCGGGAACAATGACACAGTCGTTTTCCAACAACAATACTTCGATATGTTTAGCCAATTCTTTCATAATGCAAACTTACGGAAAAAAGTTACTCGCTCGTATTCGCCAAAAGTGTTTTTTGTCGGGGGAGAGAAATGGTTCTCTCGTTTCTACGCTACAAAACTTTTCTCACATAAGTTAATGCGTTCTTTGTTTTGCAAGTTTTCTTGCTTGTTCAAGGGTGTATCTTACATTCAGGTCTTCAAAGAATCTTTTGTGATGCGTTACTCTCTGTTCCACCGGAGGAGGTGTCATAAAGTCTCCGAAACGAGTTTCCAAGTAAGGTAAATAACCTACAGGAAGCCTTATGCTTTGGTCTTCAAAAGGCACTTCCAGATATTTTTCAAACCATGATTTCTCCAACATATCGGATTTGGGATTTAGAGTGTAGTTGACCAAATAATTCCCTTTGATTCGAGCCGCTTTTTGTTGAAGTTCTATCAGCTTTTTCAAATAGTACTTCTTCCTTGGACGATGGTAAAATACATTCATACCCTTGCGCAACAATTCGACTACACTGAAACGTTTGATATCGCTCCAAACACATGAAGCATTATAGCGCAAAATACTACGAGCATAAACATCGTTGTAATACTCCATGGGCTTTTTTATCGACATAAAGGTTTCTCTGTCGGGAACCTCGTACAACGGAAATACATCTATATAC
Source organism: Phocaeicola sp. (assembly GCA_041814865.1). Classification (GTDB taxonomy): domain Bacteria; phylum Bacteroidota; class Bacteroidia; order Bacteroidales; family Bacteroidaceae; genus Phocaeicola. The sequence continues at coordinate 84,916 of JBGXXU010000035.1, forward strand.
AGTCCCATCATGAAGGGGTAACATTCTTCTTCCCAAATTGAAGAAGATACCTTGCTGAATTTGGAAAATCCCGGCAAGTAGTAATTCTCATCGCGATAATCTATGATTTCATACTTTCCACCTTTCAAGGTCTCTTTCAGTTCCAGAAAACGTTTGTAATCCTCCAGACACATATAGACATCTATATCATCGTCCCATGGGATAAAACCTTTGTGTCTGACAGCCCCAATTGTAGTGCCACTGCACGAATAGTACTGAAGATTGTTTTGCTCGCAAAATGCTCTGAAATCCTTGAATATCTCCAGGAGAGCAGCCTGTACCGGCGTTAATGTGTGATTGCCCATTGTTTGTCTTTGTGTTTGTGTTTTCATTGTAAGCCGGAGACCGATAGTACTTTCGTATCATATTTCTTGTATAATCCCCGGTATATCGTATGATTTATGTTTTCCCCAAAGCTTTCTGAAAGGCTACAATGTCTTCGGGTTTCTGTTTGCGTACTCGTTCCATTTCCTGGCTGTAACTATCGAATACAGCTTGTTTGATACTGGTCGAAGAGGCTCCTACACCATAAGGGAAATAGAATACTTGCACCCCCAAATCCTTCAGATAATCATATTTACCCATCCAGTCATCGCCTACGACGAAAGCGTCGATATTAAGTTTCTGGACTATCTCCGTATGGTCTAATGTGTGTTGCGGTATCACGATATCGGGTGTTTTCAACGCCTCCAAGACCTGCAATCTTTCGTGAAACGGGATAATCGGAGGAGCTTTATATGATGCTACCAACTCGTCTGTACTAACACCCACAATAAGAATATCTGCAAGTGCACGTGCGTAATTTATCATCCGAAGATGATTGATATGAAACATGTCGAATGTTCCGGAAGTATACACTACGGTTTTATTTTTAAACATCTCTTTAAGGATTTTCTTCCAAGGTTGATAGTTAAGTCTGTTTTCCCTGTTGCTCGGGCAAGTTTTCGCGAACAAAAATACTCAAAAAAGAGCTTTTCTCCTAAAAACCGTGATTTTTCGATGCTCCCACTATCTCAAAAAAACATAAAAACACTCACTTCCGACTACATGAAAACAGCTCTACGAGAGCCTCTCGATACGACTATATTGTTAACATTCTTTGACGCTGTTGTCATCGTGATAGCAACATGTTCTTATCGCGATGGCAACATGATGCTATCGACTTGACAACATGTTGCTATCAAATTGGTAATATATTATCAGTTTGAAGTTCTAAGTTTTTGAGCCAACGAGATACAAGGAGACTATTCCACCGAA
>JBGXXU010000036.1:0-3445 GCA_041814865.1 Phocaeicola sp.
AGAGATACCTTAAGTGAACAGTTTTCAGATATTACGATGAACCAACCGTTTATGGCTTGTGTTATTGGAGCATGCAACATTGTTATCATTTTAAAAGCTGTAGACTCACTGATGACTTCGTCTACTTGCGGAGTAAATGTCGATATGATATTGCCTTCGCTATCTTCTATACGTGTCACAAAAACAGGAGAAGTTCTGATGCCTCCGTTAGCAAAAGCTGTATAAGCACTAACCATCTCTCCGACAGAAATCTCACAAGGTCCTAAACACAATGAAACAGTTGGCTGAATATCTCGATTAAGTACACCGAACGAGTGTATCAGACGAACGAGCGAGTAAGGATTAAGACGCCCCATGAGATATGCGGAAATCCAGTTATTGGAGTTGGCAAGTCCCCATTTTAGCGTCACCATCTCTCCTATCCGCGCATGCGAAGTATTTCGAGGAGTATAAGGACGACCTAACTCATCATAGAGTGTTTGCTGTACATTGGGAGCAACATCACAAGGTGTATATCCATTCTCCATTGCCAGAGAGTAAAGGAATGGTTTGACGGTAGAACCAACTTGACGTCTTCCGACCATTGCCATATCATATTGAAAAAAATGATAATTAGGACCACCGACATATGCTTTCACGTATCCGGTAGAAGGTTCCATCGCCATAAATCCTACACGCAAAAAATGTTTGTAATACTTGATGGAGTCCATCGGTGTCATGATGGTATCTTTTTCTCCTTCCCAAGAAAAAACCGTCATCGGAACTTTCGTATGGAAAGCTTTTTTGATTTCGGCATCACTATATCCGTCTTCCTTCATCAAACGATAGCGTTCTGTTTGTCTGACTGAGCGGTTGAGTATCTGTTCTACCTGTTCAGGAGTCAATCTATCATCATAAGGTGCCATCTTTCGTCCCTTTTTTTCTTGGAAGAAACGATTTTGCAAGAAAGTAGCCACATGCTCGTAAACAGCTTCTTCCGCATATTTCTGCATACGAGAATCGATAGAAGTATATATTTTCAATCCATCCGTATAAAGATTGTAAGAACTGCCATCTTTTTTCTTGTTTTTATTGCACCATCCATACAAAGGATTTGTTTTCCACTGTATGGAATCCTCATAAAACTTTTGTTTCTGCCAAGAAGCATAATTAGAACGCTTGGGCTCTTTTGCCGTCATCATCGTACGGAGATACTCGCGCAAATAAGTCGCCAATCCTTCCTTATGCGTACTCAATTGTACCTTCAAAGTTAAAGGTGTAGCCTGATATTCTTTACACTCTTGTTCCGTAAGAAATCCTGCTTTCTCCATTTGAGACAAAACCACATTACGACGCTCTTTCGAACGTTCACTAAAGCGACGAGGATTGAACAAAGAAGGGTTCTTACACATTCCGACAAGGGTTGCCGCTTCTTCGACAGTCAAGTCTTTCGGTTCTTTGGAAAAATATGTTTTAGCTGCCGACTTGATACCCACTGCATTGTTCAAAAAGTCAAACTTATTGAGGTACATGGTCAAGATTTCTTCTTTCGTATAATAACGTTCCAATTTGATGGCAATAACCCACTCTATGGGTTTTTGCAACAGACGTTCCACGAAATTATCTGCAGCAGGCGAGTACAACAACTTAGCCAATTGCTGTGTAATAGTACTACCTCCTCCCGCACTTTTCTGCATCAAGATACCGCGTTTAATAACTGCACGCGACAATGCTTTGTAGTCAATACCGGAATGGTCTTTGAATCTAACATCCTCGGTAGCAATCAAAGCTTGTATCAAAGACTGCGGTAAGTCGTCGTATCCAACAAAAAGGCGATTTTCTTTACTCAGAGACCAAGTGCCCAACAGTTTACCATCATCAGAAAGAACTTGTGTTGCAAATTTCAGATTGGGGTTTTCCAACTCTTCTATCGGTGGAACATAGCCAACCCAACCTCTCGATATAGCCGTGAATATAAGCACTACCCCCATTACAACGGCGAACAAAGCAATCCACAAGCTCCATATAACAGTTTTTCTCATAATGTCTTTTTTAGTTTCTTTTCCGACTCAAGTAAAGAGTATGAAATTGAACGCAAAAGTATAAAAAATAGATACACAGATAGAGATAGCCATGCAAAAGAAACCTTACAGATATTTCTTTTGCTTTTCATGCAATCCGGAAGTAAAGCGCAGATTATCCTGCTACATTATTGATAGGTGTGCCTTGTTGCCAACTGCGCAAATTGTCTACTGCTTGTTTCATCAGGCGCACACGTGCTTCGTAAGTAGCCCAAGCAATATGCGGAGTAATAAAACAGTTTTCCACTTTCAACAACGGATTATCTGCACGAGGCGGTTCTGTAGAAAGAACATCCACACCTGCTGCCAACAGTTTACCTGTACGTAACGCATCTGCCAAGTCCTGTTCATGTACCAATCCGCCACGACCGAGATTAAGGAAAATAGCTTTGTCTTTCATTTTGGCGATTGAAGCGGCATTTATCATCTCTTTGTTCTCCGACGTCAAAGGACAATGCAAACTGATGACATCGCAATGAGCATACAAGTCGTCCAAATCTCTTGCTTTACGAATACCTTCGGGAAGTTCTTCCTGTGTTTTGGAACTTTGTACCCAAACTTCCATACCCAAAGCTTGTGCAATACGTGCCGTGGCACTTCCCGTATTACCAAAACCTACGATACCCATGCGTTTGCCTGCCAATTCGATGAGCGGTGTGTTCCAATAACAAAACTCTGCATTTCTATCCCATCTTCCGGCATGTACTTCGTCGGCATAATGCCCTACTCTCTGTGTGATATTCAACAAATGTGCAAATACCATTTGAGCCACAGACATGGTACTGTACGCTGGTATATTTGTCACTACAATACCACGATTGCGTGCAGCTGTTATATCCACCACGTTGTATCCCGTAGCCAAAACACCGATGTATTTCAAACGAGGCAAAGCAGCCAATGTTTCTGCCGTAAAAGGCACTTTGTTTGTCAAAGCCACTTCCACGTCTTGCATACGTTCCACAACTTGTGTTGCAGGTGTGCTTTCATAAATCACAACTTCCCCCAAAGCTTTCAGCGGAGCCCATGACAGTTCGTCGTTCGGGTTGAGGGTAATTCCGTCCAATACTACTATTTTCATAAGGTCAATTATTAAAGCGTTCTCCCCAAAGCTCTATCATCCGCTCTTTGATTTTGGCTTCCGAAGCATTGGACTGCGGATGCCAGATACGTTGCGTTTGAAGTTCATCGGGTAAAAACTGTTGTTCCACAAAATTGGAAGAATAAGCATGAGCATATTTGTAATCTTTGCCGTAGCCCAATTCTTTCATGAGTTTGGTAGGTGCATTGCGCAAGTGCAAGGGTACAGGCAGATTACCGGTTTGTCGTACCAAGTCGAGAGCTGCATCTATCGCTTCGTAAGCCGAATTGCTCTTCGGACTGGTTGC
>JBGXXU010000037.1:0-13406 GCA_041814865.1 Phocaeicola sp.
ACGCTGTTGTCATCGCGATAGCAACATGTTCTTATCGCGATAGCAACATGATGCTATCAAGTTGCGTACATGTTGTTATCAACTTGGCAACATGTTGCCAAGTTGAAGAGGCGAGTTTATGAGTTTGCAGAGTTATAAAGGAGAGTGTATATTTATGCAGCAACCGTAGGTGCGTTCTATTGGGAAAATTCATCCTCTCCCATATCCGCAAGAACGGGAAGCGTATCTTTTCCTCATCCTTGCGCAACGGCTACCGAAACAAAAGCCCGGCGTAGATTTTCACATGGAAATCTACGCCGGGAAAAACTGTTATCGTCGGACTTCAGCGTCTCTCTATGCCCACTGCATATTTAGAATTTATAATCCACAGATACTTCTTTGGACAAGAGCGACGCGTAATTGCCGGTGGCAGCATGTTCATATTCTATTTCTATCTTCTTCGGAGTCGCACCGAACTTTCCTTTATAGAAGTCCAATGCCTTCGTAATATCGGATGTCACCGAATAAGAGCCCAGCGTCTTGCGTTCGGCATTCAGTTCCGGCGTAGCCACCTGATGGCGCAGATACAGACGTAGGACGGTGTTCGTGTTGTGACTGTCGTTCTCATCGTAATACAAGTAGAACAGATGCGCCTGTCTTTCCTTATTCATTTCGGCTTCGTTCGCAGATGTTTTGTAAAAACAAACCAGAGGGAGCATGATACGCTTGTTGTCGAAGAAGCTGATGTTCAGCGGTTGAAGCTCCGTTCTTCCTACACTGTAAGTCGGTGCATTCGCAACGAGTGCCGATGCTTTTCCGCTCAATTCTGCTTCCGGTATTTGCGTGATGGAATACAGTTCTACCGCAATGCGCTTGTTGGCTTGTCCCGCATTCCACGCCTCGTCCGTAAATCCGTATTGCAGAAAAGCATATCGGGTAAACAAGTCTTTCGTGATGATACTTTGGTTGCTCGGTATCAGTTTATAACCGTTGGACGTCGTAAAAACGTAGCTGCCCAAAGTTCCTTCTATGGAAACATAGTCGTATCCTACTTTTTTGGAAGAATCATTGTCCTTGAGACATGATGAGAAAGTGAGGCAGATAGCCAATAAAGCGATACTCATCGCAAGATGTTTCAGTTTCATAGTTTTATCTTTTAATTATTATGCTGTTCGCAAAAGTATGTTTTCTGTAAGGAAAGTCCAAGTATTTAGTTGATTATCTCAACAAAGTCCTCGATGTGTTCGTCCACATAACACGCCAGTTTGTTGGTGACTTCTTCTTCCATTTCCATGAAAGCTTCTTCCAGCTCGTCGAACTGCTCATATTGCTCATACATAGCCATGAATTCTTCTTCGGTACGTTCGCGCGTCAGGTCGGTTTTGTGTTGGTCGTAGATTTCTTTGGCTGCATAAACCAGTTTGGAAAAAGGTTTCACACCGAACAGTCGCATGGCTTTGGCAAAAGGGTTGTCGAAGATATAAGGACCGTATCCGTTCTGTATGAGTTGCACAAATCCACCCTCCGACACTTCGTCGCAAAAGATACGATAACCGAGCAACGAATGTTGGTATCCGTTGAGCAAGGGCATGGTTTCCGCATTCACGTTGTGCCCGATGTGTTCGAAATAATGGTCTGTAAATACTTTCAAGAAGGCATCCATTCCTTCTGCTGCTGCCGATTGTAGCAGTTCGCTCTTGATTTGTACGGGTTGGCTCATTCTCTGTTTTTTATGTTTGACAAACAAAGGTAGGTTTATTTGTTCCACAGCGACTTACGAAGCCTTCTTTTTTTCGAGTGTGCGATGTCTGCGCGGCTTTTTTGCTTAGTTTTGGACACGAAATCATCTGCATATCATGAAACAGACCACAAACCTCGCTCGTTTCGCCATACTCTTTTTGCTCGCTTTCTGCGGAATTCGCGCGATGGCAGACGGCAAACAGCCCGTAGACTACGTAAGTATCCTCGTGGGCACGCAGTCCAAACATGCCCTTTCCACCGGCAATACTTATCCGGCGGTGGCACGCCCCTGGGGAATGAACTTTTGGACACCGCAAACCGGCAAGATGGGCGACGGATGGCAATATACCTACGACGCCGACAAGATAAAAGGCTTCAAACAGACACATCAGCCCAGCCCTTGGATAAACGATTACGGACAGTTCTCCATCATGCCTACCACAGGACGACGCGTCTTCGACGAGACGGAAAGAGAAAGCTGGTTCTCGCACAAAACGGAAATGGCACGCCCGTACTATTACAAGGTTTACCTTGCCGACCATGATGTGTTGGCAGAAGTTACACCTACGGAACGCGCCGCGATGTTTCGCTTCACTTTTCCCGAGAATGCGTCTTCGTCCATCGTGATAGACGCTTTCGACAAAGGTTCTTACGTGAAGATTTTACCCGAAGAACGGAAAATCATCGGTTACACCACGCGCAACAGTGGCGGAGTACCGGACAACTTCAAGAATCATTTCGTACTGACATTCGATAAACCTTTTACCTATCATGCCTCAGTATCGGACAACGTATTGAACGAGGGCGTTACAGAAAGTCGCAGTCATCATGCAGGAGCGGTGATAGGCTTCTCCACGCGCAGAGGAGAGAAAGTACACGTACGTGTGGCTTCTTCTTTTATCAGTCCCGAACAGGCAGAGCTGAATTTGAAAGAATTGGGCGAACATAGTTTCGACGAATTGATAAACGAGGGTCGCAAAGCGTGGAACGATGTACTGGGACGCATCGAAATAACGGACGACAACACCGACAGACTGCGCACATTTTATTCTTGTCTGTATCGCTCTTTGCTCTTCCCGCGTATGTTCTACGAAATCGACGCGCAAGGCGAAATCCGGCATTACAGTCCTTACAACGGAAAAGTCTTGCCCGGTTATCTGTTTACGGATACAGGTTTTTGGGACACATTTCGCAGTTTGTTCCCTTTACTCAATTTGCTTTATCCGTCCATGAATATGAAGATACAGGAAGGACTTGTCAATGCTTACAAGGAAAGCGGCTTTCTCCCCGAATGGGCAAGTCCCGGACATCGCGATTGCATGGTAGGCAACAACTCCGCTTCCATAGTGGCAGACGCATGGATAACCAATACATGGCTCGGCAAACAACGCAATTACGACATAGAAACACTTTGGGAAGCCGTAAAGCATGGAGCCAATGCGGTACATCCCACTGTCGGCTCTACGGGAAGGCGAGGGTTTGACTTTTACAATCGTTTGGGTTATGTGCCTTGCGATGTGGGTATCAACGAGAGTGCGGCACGCACGTTGGAGTATGCTTTCAACGACTGGAGTATTTATCAATTGGGGAAAGCATTGGGCAAACCGAAGAAAGAAACAGACATCTTTGCAAGCCGTGCGACGAATTATAAACATCTGTTCGACAAGTCGCATCGTCTGATGCGGGGCAAGCAAGCAAACGGACAATTCGAACCAAACTTCAATCCATTCAAATGGGGAGGCACTTTCACCGAAGGAAACAGCTGGCATTATACATGGTCTGTCTTTCACGACGTGCAAGGACTGATAGATTTGATGGGAGGAAAAAACGCTTTCAATGCCATGCTCGACTCCGTATTCGTTGTTCCGCCGGTATTCGACGAAAGCTATTACGGCTTTGTGATACACGAAATACGGGAAATGCAAATCATGAACATGGGCAATTACGCACACGGCAATCAGCCCATACAACACATGATATATCTTTACAATTATTCCGGCGAACCATGGAAAGCACAATATCGTGTACGCGAAGTAATGGATAAACTCTACACGCCTTATCCCGACGGCTATTGCGGCGACGAAGACAACGGACAAACCTCTGCCTGGTATGTTTTCTCTGCTTTGGGATTTTATCCCGTTTGTCCCGGTGCGGGAGAGTATGTGTTGGGAGCACCGCTCTTCAAACAAGCGCGTTTGTTCTTGGAGAACGGGAAAGAAGTCTTGATTGCCGCACCGAAGAATAGCGATACGCATCGTTACATTCGTGCCGTTTCTTGGAATGGAAAGCCTTATACGAAGAACTTCTACCGTCATGCGGATTTACTCAACGGAGCAAACATATATGTGGAGATGGACGAGCGTCCGAATACTCGACGCGGAACACTTCCCGAAGATGCTCCTTACTCTTTCTCGCGTGAATTGAAAAAGTAACACTCTGCACGAATGAAAGATTTCTCACCGGGAACTCATCTTGACGCCTTGCATCGAGCACTGCCCGCTTTGCTTCAGAATAAAGACGACGGTTCCATGATACGCATTGCTGGAGGATATCTACTAAATGCCTTACACCCGAAAGCTTTGCATGGACGCTTTGTCGCTTATCTGCCCGACGACCACAGCAAACAATCCATTGTATTCGACGGTATCACGTGCGATAGAAAGAGTTTGCTGGGTTATGCTTATCAGCTTTCGGGTATTCATGTCGGCAGCGAGCCGGAACAATCATTTCACATCGGATTGCTGATTCATGAATACGGACATTTCTTGCAACAGGAACATTTAGGCTGTTTGTGCTATGTGTTGTATGCCGGTACCGGCAGTTTGCTAGCGCAATTACGAACGAGATGTGGAAGTGACTATTATGCCGTTTTCTCCGAACGAACGGCAAGTTTGTACGGACAGAGTTACATAGACCGATATTATCCGCAAAGCGGCTACCGCGCAACGGGAATGCCAGCACATTCGTAACACAACTTCGCTTTTCTCGAAAAGAGAAACAAACTACTCTTCCGGTTCTCTGCGCAACGGATACCTGCTTCTGAACTGCTCGAAGCGTTCGGGTTCTGCTTTCAAAGCCTTGCTGTCCGTGTGCGGATTGTAATAAGCAAGGAAACGTTCGTCGCCTGTGTACAGAATGGGAGTCGGCAAAGCAGGAGGCAAGACTTGGAAGTCGGCAGAAAGACCGAAGTGTCGACAAAATGCTTCGAGCACCATGCGTGTGGCGTTGGCTTTACCGTCGGCAGAATAGCCTGCAATGTGCGGTGTACCGATAAATACGCGCTGCAAGAGTTCGCGGTCTATATCCGGTTCGTTTTCCCACACATCTATCACGGCATCTTTTATCTTTTCTGCAAACAAAGCCGCCTTGAGTGCATCGCCATCCACCACTTCACCGCGCGAAGTGTTGATGATATACGGGCGGCGTTGCAAAGCATCGAAGAAATACCGGTTTGCCAAATGATATGTAGCATGAACACCTGCAACAGTCAGCGGTGTATGAAAGGTGACGATATCTGCCGAATGTGCTATTTCTTCCAAAGAAACGAAATCCTTTTCTCCACGTTCCGCTCTCGGAGGGTCATTGCGCAGCACACGCATCCCCAATCGTTCGCCGAGTGCGACGATACGCGTACCCACATGTCCCACTCCCACCACACCGAGCGTCATATCCGCAAGTGTTTCGCCTTTCTCTCTTTGCAGCAACAACAAAGCACTGTGCACGTATTGCTCTACAGAGCGAGCATTGCAACCGGGACAATTGCTCCATGTTATGCCGTGTCGCACGCAATAATCGGTATCTATGTGGTCGTATCCTATGGTGGCTGTACCGATGAAACGGACTTTGCTACCCTTCAATAACGCTTCGTTGCAACGTGTACGTGTTCGTACGATAAGGGCATCGGCATCGCGAATGGCTTCGGGCGTAAAGTCTGCGCCGGGCAAAAACACCGCTTCGTCTGCCAAAGTCGTGAGGATGTCTTTGATATAAGGGATTTGTTGGTCTGCTACTACTTTCATGGTGTTCGGAATGAGGGAGCCGTCTGTCTATTCACGTTCGGACGGGTCGGTATAATAAAGGACATCGGCGGCATCTTTGCCGTCGGGAGTGGTGAGCACAAAGGTAAACATCCACTTCTTCAGTCGCACGGCAGGCATGGTGAATTTGCCCATCGGCAATTTCAGCAGCACTGTGTTCCATCCTTTCTTCAATTGCAACATGACGGGCGAACGTGCCGCGAAGTTTTCATTGCGCAAGGGTATTTCATTGCTCTTTTTGTCGTGCGTATTTTCCCATTTCGGCGGCAATATCTCTTCTCCGTTTATCCAAATCCGACTGCCGTTGTAGTCCCACTTTCCCGACGGCGGAGGCAAATCTGCTTCGGAACGCGAATAGTTTTGCGTCTCTATCTGCGCACCTACGGTTTGTTCTCTGTCGGAATAAACGTAAGTGTAAGCGTATGCCGTACTCCATTCTTGCGGAGCGGTATAATGAGCCGGTATGATTTTCCCCCAGACGTGACGCAAATAAACCGCGCCGCCCGTTGCTTTTCGGACATGATAAGGCTTGCCTTCCCAAGTATAAGCCTCTACACTCACGGGATGTTTTGCACATTCGGGAGGAAAAACGGCATCGAGATTGCCCTTATTGGGAAAAGGCTCGGTTATCGCCCAGCGTATATGGCTTTGAGCAACGTAAGAGATAGGTTCGTCTTTCAGACGATGCGCTTTGTGCCAAAGGAATCGACGCTCCCAATCGGCAAATGCCCGACTTTGCTGCAAACGGACACCCGTTTGCTCTATATAACCGCGTCCGCCACCACACCATGCTCGTTCTGCAATGGCAAGCATTGCAGGATAAAAAGCATTCTGACGAACGATGTCTTCATCCGAAGGCAAAAGACGGTCGTTCCATATCCCGGCGATGACGCCTGCGTACTGCCGGTCTTCTTTCGCTTTGTCGGCGATGGTGCTGTAATAGATGCCTGCCACGTCTGCATATTGGTCGAAGTGGTTGAGATAATGATAACGCGAGTCTATGGCCGGTATTCCCGGTGTGGCACGACCGCTGCTGCTCCACATCTGTGTCAGGTCTATTTCTCCCGATTTGTAAGCATAACCGGGATGCCAACTCATCACTTTCTTTCCGTTATCGTGGAGAAGCTGTACGATTTGCGGAACAAACTCCGTCCATTCGATGGTTCCTTTGTCTTGCGCACGCACTTCATCGGTTCCTATGTGTATGTACTCCACGCCATCGAAAGTTTCGCAGACTTCCTGCACGATGCGTTTCATCTCTTGCAATCCTTCGGGCGTGAGCATGCTGTGTCCCATCGCTCGTCGAAAAGCCGCACTGTGCCCGGGCATATCTATTTCGGGGATGACTTGTACGCCGTGTGCCGCCGCATATTGCACCAATTCTCGGGCTTGTTCTATCGTGTAGTATTTCGCATGATGACGGGTATAGGACTCGGGCATATTGAGTTGCGGATAGACGCGACTTTCCAATCGCCAGCCTTGATTCTCCGTGAGATGCCAATGAAAAGTATTGATTTTGTAATACGACAACAGGCGGATGTGTTTCTTCAGCGTTTCGAACTCCATAAAACTGCGACCGCAATCGTGCATATAACCTCTGATACGCCACGCCGGTGCATCTATTACCGAACACTGCGGAATGCTTTGTTCTTCTCCCTCGTTCAGCTGTCGGAGCGTTTGGATGGCATGATAAGCACCGCGCTCGGTCTTTGCCGTGATAACGACGGAGTTTCTTTTTACCCTCAGTATATACCCTTCGGCTCCCTTGTCTCCGAGTCCGTAAGCATTGGGATTATAGATTACCGTGATGGTGGCTTTCCCGTTTTTCACCACTTCGCCACCGTTTTGCAGGACGAGGCGTTGCAATGCTCCTCTTACGTCGGGGCTGTTCGCTGCGCCATGCGGCACATTCAAGCGAATGGAGCGACCAAGCGAAAACACGCCTTCTCTTTTTTGTATCCATTGCGGACGAGGCAACAAGTGGTCTATACCTGCATGCGTCTGCACGACAAAACCTGCCAGACAGACAATACAAACAATGAAAATGCGGAGAAAATTCATAGCCATAAGCGTTTTGCAAAATACTTACATCGCAAAAGTAGGCGTTTCCATGCGTCGAAACAACCTCCCATCGCGGTTTTACATCGAAAAAGCAACAGACACACATCGGTTTCTTCCCGGAGAAACAATGAGACATCGCGCCTTCAAAGCCGGATAAATCTGTGTATATTTATGCAGAAAAGCTCTCTTTTTCCGTATATTTATGCAATGTAGTGCGTGAATTTCGGCACGAAAAAAAGTCGCTGCGCAATGCTTTTTCGATACGAAAAAACATCCGAAAACAGTTTTTCAGACGAAAGGAAAACGCCTCTACAATGGCTTCTCGATGCGATTATGATGTTAACATTCTTTGACGCTGTTGTCATCGCGATAGCAACATGTTCTTATCGCGATGACAACATGATGCTATCAACTTGCGTACATGTTGTTATCAACTTGGCAACATGTTGCCAAGTTGAAGGGGCGAGTTTATGAGTTTGCAGAGTTATAAAGGAGAGTGTATATTTATGCAGCAACAGGCAAGCCTATGCCGTGCATTCGCATCCTCCACCATTCTTACGGCATACCACCCATACGCGGCGAGATACGAAAAAGGAGATACATCGCTTGCGCGGATGTATCTCCCTGTCTGCAACGGAAAGTTGCGTCTTATTCTTTTATTCTGATGAAAACGTTGGCAAGTATCGCCGTCAATCCGCCCGTAGTGATACCCGAGGAGAATATATTGCGCATCGTTTCGGGCAACTGATTGAGAATTTGCGGCATCAGTTCCACGCTCAAACCGAACGAAAAACCCAATGCCATGACCAGCGTTGCCTTACGGTCTATCTTTTGCGAAGCAATGATACGAATACCTGCCGCAGCCACCGTACCAAACATCAGCAACGTGGCACCACCCAATACGGGGTCGGGCATGAGCGAGAAAACCAACCCTACCACAGGAAATAAACCCAACAAAATCAATGCCCCCGCGATGTAATATCCCACATAACGACTGGCTACACCCGTGAGTTGTATCATACCGTTGTTTTGTGCAAAGATGGAGTTGGGAAAAGAGTTGAAAACACCTGCAAGCGCAGAATTGAAACCATCGGCAAGAATACCGCCCGAAGCACGACGGGTAAACTTCTCTCCCTCTACCGGCTCTCCCGAAATCAGCGAATTGGCAGTGATATCTCCGTAAGCCTCGATGGCTGTGATAAGATATACTAACCCGAGCGATATGATGGCAGAAAGGTCGAACTCTATACCGTACTTGAAAGGCAGAGGAATGTTGAAACCGCCGAAGCTTTGCACTTTCCCAAAGTCTACCATGCCCAGATACCAAGACACGACATAACCGGCGATAAGCCCCAACACGATGGAACTCATACGCAAATAACGATTGCTGCTACGATTGAAGAATATAATCAGCACCAAAACCAGCGCAGCAATACCCACGTTGCGAAAAGAGCCGAAAGTTCCGTCGTTCAACGCCGCATGCCCGCCGCCGCAAGCCGTGATACCCACCTTGATAAGGCTCATACCGATAAGCGTCACCACAATACCCGATACAAGCGGCGTGATGACCTGACGTGTGTACTTCAGTATGCGACTGATGAACATCTCTATCGTGGAAGCAGCTATCGTCGCACCGAATATCACAGGCAATCCAAGCACACCGCCGCCCGCAGCCAAACCCGAAGATATGATAGGACCTATAAAAGAAAAACTCGTACCTTGTATGCAGAGCAGTCCGCATCCCACAGGTCCGAGTCTTTTACATTGTATAAACGTCGATATGCCCGAAGCAAAGAGTGCCATCGACACGAGAAATCCCGTTGTTTCCACATCGCATCCCAATGCTCCCGCAATAATCAAGGGCGGTGTTATGATGGCTACGAATATCGCCAGCAAGTGTTGCAAGGCGGCAAATATGGTTTCTTTCAAAGGTGGTCTGTCTTCAAGACCGTAAATAAGTCCTGTTGAGACTTTTTCGTTTGTTTGTTCTGTCATGTGTGTTTGATTGAGATTTATGATTCTTTGATTTTGATTCGACAATCATCCAGACTTTCGATGATGGCAAGCGATTCCACATGCACGTTTTGTGCACGCAGGAAACTGCCACCGTCTTGAAAAGCTTTTTCTATGAGAAAGCCCATGCCTACCAGCTCCGCACCGGCTTTGGCTACAAGGTCTATTACACCGCGCGCAGCGTTTCCGTTGGCAAGAAAGTCGTCTATGAACAACACCTTGTCACCCGGATGCAAGTATTCCGAACTCACACAAACGTCGTAGGCTTTGTCTTTGGTGAAAGAGTGCACCGTAGTGGAAATCATTCCTTGCATGGTGCTGGGCTTCTTCTTTTTGGCAAATACCACCGGTAGTTCCAAGAGATATCCCACCATGATGGCAGGCGCGATACCGCTGGCTTCTATGGTCATGACCTTGTTTATTTTGGTGCCTGCAAATCGACGGACAAACTCTACCGCCATTGATTTCATCAGAATGGGATCCATTTGGTGATTGATGAAGTTGTCTACTTTCAGGATGCCTCCTTCGAAGCATTTGCCGTCTTTCAGAATGCGTTCTTTCAGTGCTTTCATACGGATTTACATTGTCTTAATGATATGAACAATAAAAAATTGGTGCGAAATTAAGCTTTCTTCACCGAATTACCACAAACTACTGTCGAAAGTTGGCGGTATTCTGTTCCCGTTTCACCAATAAAAAACGGAACGGTTTCTTATGTCGAAACCATTCCGTTGAATTATGTCCGTTATGACAATATCACGCTCCTTGCTGGCTTATGAGATAAGCCGTGTAAGCAACATAACAGAGAACCATCAAAACACCTTCTCCACGAGTGATGGTGCGCTTCTTGAAAGCCCAACCCACCAGCCAGAACAATACGGAAGCAAAAACAAGTACTGCCATGTCTACCCAAGTAATGCCACCCATCGGCAAAGGAGAAATGGTAGCCGCCGTACCCAAGATGAAGAAAGTATTGAACAAGTTACTACCGATGACATTGCCCACCGCTATGCCCGAGTTCTTTTTGAGAGCGGCAGTAACGGAAGTCGCCAATTCGGGAAGCGAAGTACCTACGGCAACAAGCGTCAAACCGATGATGGAGTCGCTCACACCCATGGAGCGTGCTATCTGACTCGCGCCTTCCACAAAGAGTTGTCCGCCACCGATAAGTGCAGCCAAACCACCAAGTATCCAGATGGTAGCTTTCCACATAGGCATGAGTTTCACTTGTGCCGCGTCTTCTTCGGGAGCTTCGCTGTGCTTGGCGATTGCGAAGGTGTAAACCATGAAGATGGCAAAGAAGAGCAACAAAATAAGACCGTCTCCTCGACCGATGAGATGCTGAGTGCCGCCATCGAAAAAAGCGTCGAGTGCCACAAATACTGTTGCCAGAGCCGAAAGAATGACGAAAGGAATTTCTTTGGCAAGTGTTCCTTTCCCTACGGTTACAGGCATTACGACAGCCGTCACGCCGATGATACCGAGTATATTGAAGATGTTGCTACCAACGACGTTTCCTATTGCCATATCGGGATTTCCCTTGATGGCTGCAAGGCAACTGATAACAAGCTCGGGCATGGAAGTACCGAAAGCCACGATGGTCAAACCGATGACAAGGTCGGAGATATTGAAACGTTTGGCAACAGCCGATGCGCCGTCTGTCAGACCATTGGCACCGGCAAGGATGAGCAACAGCCCACCCACAAGAAACAGAATGTCTAATAACATGTTTGTGTAAGTAATAATTGTTTGGTTTGTATTATACGGCGGGAAGACTGTTCCCTTTGATTTTCCGATAGAGGTCCAGTGCATACACGTCCGTCATGCCCGATATGTAGTCGAGTACGGCTTGTATCTTTCCGTAAAGCGTGGGAGCATCCACTTCGTACTGCGCAGAAATGCGATGGATGAGTAGCTTGGAATAAGCCTTTTCCGGATATCGCACCGCGTCGATGAAAAGCTCCAAAAGGGTAGATATCACTTTATAACCAGCGAGTTCTATGTCCACCACATCTTTGGAACGATATATCTTTGCGTATGCCGTAGCGGAACAATTGTCGTAAGCTTTGTACAACACCGGACTGAAATGGTCTATCAACGTACCCTTGAACGCACCGGCAAGGATGGCTTCCTCGTTCTCCACGAATACGCGCGCGCATTCTTTGATAAGAAGCCCTATCACGATGGAACGCAGGTAAGCTATCTGTTCGTTGCGGTCTTCCACGATGTGGTTTACTTCTTCCACGCGTTGGCGTTGGCGGTCGTCGAAGAAAGCGGCATAGAGACCTTTTATTTCCTCGTAGGTCAAAATCTTCAGCTTGTACGCATCTTCCAAATCCATCATCTGATAGCAAATATCGTCTGCCGCTTCCACCAGATATACCAAAGGATGACGCACATAGCAAACGGGCTCTCCCTCTGTATCGAGACGTATCAAACCCAAGTCGTCTGCTATCCGGCAAAAGTCTTTTTCTTCCGTAAGAAAGAAGCCGAACTTCTGCTTGCCTTCGGAAAGGAGAGAGGAAAACGGATATTTGACGATGGATGCCAGTGTGGAATAAGTCAATACGAAGCCACCTTTGCGCCGTCCGTGAAAGCGGTGCGTCAGCAATCGAAAAGCATTGGCATTGCCATCGAAACTGATTAAATCTCTCCACTCGTGCTCGCTCAAGTCTTTGCGCAACTCCATGCCTTTGCCTTCGGAGAAATAAGTGGCGATGGCTTTTTCGCCCGAATGACCGAAGGGCGGATTGCCCAAATCGTGCGCAAGACAAGCTGCCGAAACGATGGCACCCATCTCTTCCACGTGCGTACCGCGCAATTCGGGATGTTTGACAACGAGCTTATTGGCTACCTCGCTACCGATGGAACGTCCCACGCAAGAAACTTCGAGACTGTGTGTGAGTCTGTTGTGTACGAAAATGCTTCCCGGCAACGGGAACACTTGCGTCTTGTTTTGCAAGCGACGAAAAGGAGCAGAAAATATCAGTCGGTCGAAATCCCGTTGAAACTCCGAGCGTTCGTCTTTGCGCTCTTCGTGGTATTCTTCAAGTCCAAAACGCTTATTGGATATGAGTTGTGTCCATTTCATTTTCTTGATGTTTGCTTGCAAAGATAGGCGATGTTCATAGAAGTTTGCGTATCCGTAAACAAAATATCGCACGGACGCCCTTCCTCTCATTGCATAAAGATACGAAAACAGCCCCTCTTTTCTGCATGAAGATACAGAAACCGGCATTTGTCATCGTGCCGAAATCGGTCGCTGCGCAATGATTTTTCTACTCCGAAAAAGTTCCGAAAACACGTGTTTTCGATGAAAAAAAATGCCTCTACAACGGCTTCTCGATGCGATTATGATGTTAACATTCTTTGACGCTGTTGTCATCGCGATAGCAACATGTTCTTATCGCGATAGCAACATGATGCTATCGACTTGACAACATGTTGCTATCAAATTGGCAATATATAGTCAAGTTCGAAGTGCTAAGTTTGAGAGTTGACGAGATACAAGGAGAAGTCTTTTGCGAACAGGAAAAACAGAAAAAAATATCCGCTCCGATGCGTATCGGAGCGGAT
>JBGXXU010000038.1:0-9481 GCA_041814865.1 Phocaeicola sp.
CCGGAAAGTCGGCATGACGTGCGACGTTTTTCTTTGTTCTTGGTGAGGAGTGTTTCGTTTTGCCGATTCCAAAAGCACGGAAATAAGGTGCGTCCAATATGTGTATATACTTCCTCTCCTCGTACCTCATCAACTCTCAAACTTAGCACTTCGAATTGATAACATGAACACAGTTTGATAACAACATGTTGTCAAGTCGATAGCATCATGTTGCTATCGCGATAAGAACATGTTGCTATCGCGATGACAACAGCGTCAAAGAATGTTAACATCATGATCGCGTCAGGAAGGCATTGTAGAGGCATTTTCTTTTCGTCAAGGAGACGAATTTTCGAAGCTCTTTCGAGCTGAAAAACGATGAAATTTCATTGTCCCCTCCCATGTGTGAACGCGGTCCCGGCATTGCATAAATACAACAGAAAACGGGCTTTGTTTTGTATATTTATGCACAGTACGTTCTGTGCTTCGGGGATGTCTTTCCCTTTTTCTTTCCTTTATCATTGCTCGGTAACCGGGAGCGAGTTTTATCTGCACACACGTTAAGATGATGTTTTCTTTTCCTATTCGGATGGAAACACTTACTTTTGCATCATCTACTTGTAAAAGAATACATAAGTTATGGACGAAAAGATACTGATATCCTATAAAGAAGCAGATATAAAAACCGATACGAACGAAGTTCTCAACAATGTGGATTTCGAATTGAAGCAAGGAGAGTTTGCTTATTTAATAGGTAGAGTAGGCAGTGGAAAGTCTTCTTTCCTGAAAACGATGTACGGCGAACTGAAGTTGGCAAAAGGCGATGCCCAAGTTTTGGGCTACGAACTGTCGAAACTCCGAAAGAAAGACTTGCCGATGTTGCGCAGACGCATCGGTATCGTGTTTCAAGACTTTCAACTGCTCACCGATAGAACGGTTTCCGAAAATCTTCGTTTCGTACTGAAAGCTACGGGTTGGAAAAACAAAGCCGACGTGGAAAAACGTATAGAAGAAGTCCTGGCGCAAGTAGGTATGTCTGATAAAGGCGATAAACATCCCAATGAACTCTCCGGTGGCGAACAACAACGTGTCGTGATAGCCCGCGCCATTCTCAACAAACCGGAAGTGATACTTGCCGATGAACCTACGGGCAATTTGGATATGGAAACGGGACGAAAGATAGTGGAGCTGTTGCGAGAAATCTGTAATCAAGGTTCGGCAATCATCATGATAACACACAACCTGCAATACCTGCACGAGTATCCCGGTAAAGTTTATCGTTGCGAAGCGCAAAGATTGATGCGCACATCAGAGTTTTAATCAGCCAATCGACAAAAATACATAATACAAAACCCATCATTTATGAAAGTATTAAAGTTTGGGGGCACATCGGTAGGTACGGCAGAACGCATGCGCGATGTCACCCGATTGATAGTAGACGGAGAACCCAAGATTGTTGTCCTTTCTGCTATGTCCGGTACTACCAATACCTTGGTGGAAATATGTGATTACCTCTACAAAAAGAACCCGGAAGGAGCCAATGAGGTCATCAATAAACTGGAGAAAAAATACAAACAACATATAGAAGAACTGTATTCCACAGAAGAATATAAGCGCAAGACCGGCGAATTCGTAAAATCCGTATTCGATTATCTTCGCTCTTTCACGAAAGACATATTCACGCTCTTCGAAGAGAAAGTGATATTGGCACAAGGAGAGATTATTTCCACGAATATGGTTACCAATTATCTTTGCGAAAAAGGAGTGAAAGCTTTTCTTCTTCCCTCGTTGGAATATATGCGTACGGATAAACACGACGAACCCGACTTGGTTTATATCCGGGAGAAGTTGCAAGCCTTGCTCGAAGAGAACAGCGGATACGAGATTTATATCACGCAAGGCTATATCTGTCGGAACGCTTATGGCGAGATAGACAATTTACAACGTGGAGGCAGCGACTATACGGCTTCACTCGTGGGAGCTGCCATCAATGCGGAAGAAATACAAATATGGACAGATATCGACGGTATGCACAACAACGACCCACGCATCGTGGATAATACAACTCCCGTCAGACAATTGCATTTCGAAGAAGCGGCAGAGTTGGCATATTTCGGAGCGAAGATATTGCATCCCACTTGTGTGCAACCTGCGAAATACGCTGGTATTCCCGTCCGTCTGCTGAACACGATGGAACCGGACGCGCCCGGCACACTTATTTCGAACGATTCCGAACCGGGAAAAGTCAAAGCTATCGCTGCAAAAGATAATATCACCGCCATTAAAATCAAATCGGGACGTATGCTTTTGGCACACGGTTTCTTGAGGAAAGTATTCGAAACATTCGAAAGTTACCAGACTTCCATTGATATGGTATGTACTTCGGAAGTCGGTGTCTCCATGTCTATCGACAACACGAAATACCTGAACGATATCTTGGACGATTTGAAGAAATACGGAACAGTGACGGTAGACCACAATATGTGTATTGTTTGTGTGGTGGGCGACCTCGACTGGGAGAATGTCGGTTTCGAGGCAAGAGTGTTGGAAGCGATGAAAGACATTCCCGTGCGTATGATTTCGTATGGTGGTAGCAATTATAATATCTCTCTACTCATCAGAGAACAGGATAAAGTCGCTGCGTTGCGTTCGCTAAGCAAACATCTGTTTACATAAAAACAACATCTCATAAGTGCGGATGTGTGAGGGCTTATTCTCATTCATCCGCTTTTTTCATCATCAATGAAGACGATATTCCCGATAGATAAGTTTCAATCTCTCGAAACTCCTTTTTATTACTATGATATGGAACTCTTGCACCGGACATTGGACGAGTTATCACGTTTGTGCGGTGGAAGTACGAACCGTCATGTTTATTATGCGGTGAAAGCCAATGCTAACCGAAGACTTCTCGAATTGATAGCGAAGAAAGGTTTCGGTGCCGATTGTGTGAGCGGAGGAGAAATTCAGCGAGCGTTGGAAGCCGGATTTCCTGCGCGAAAAATAGTTTTTGCCGGCGTAGGGAAGACCGATAAAGAAATAAACTATGCCTTGTCGCAAGATATCTTTTGTTTCAATGTGGAATCATTGCCCGAGTTGGAAGTCATCAACGAGTTGGCTGGAGTACAAGGTAAAATTGCACGTGTGGCATTACGCATCAATCCGGAAGTGAAAGCAGATACGCATGCACACATTACAACGGGAACAGCAGAAAACAAGTTCGGTATCGGTTTGGAGCAATTGGAAGAAGTCATTGTACGTACGAGAGAGATGACTTTCGTCACACTGATAGGTTTGCATTTTCATATCGGTTCTCAGATACTTCGCATGGAAAATTTCATTCGTTTGGCAGAACGCATCAACGAAATACAGGCGATTTTGGAAGCTAAAGGAGTGGTATTGGAGCACATCAATGTGGGAGGTGGACTCGGCGTGGATTACGAACATCCGGATGAAGCATGTATTGCCGATTTCGTCGCTTACTTCTCGGTGTACGAACAGTATTTGAGACTGAAAAAGCATCAGCACTTGCATTTCGAATTGGGACGTTCCGTCGTGGCGCAATGCGGTACACTGATTACGAAAGTCACATATATCAAGCAGGGGATACAAAAACGTTTTGCTATTTTGGATGCAGGAATGACGGATTTACTCCGCTCGGCTTTGTATGGTGCTTATCATAAAATAGAAAACCTTACATCGGATTTACCTGTACAAGCGTATGATGTGGTGGGACCTGTTTGTGAGTCTTCCGATACTTTCGGACAAGCCGTTCCTTTGACGGAAGTGCGACGCGGTGACTTGATAGCCATTCGTTCTGCCGGTGCATACGGAGAAGTGATGGCTTCCACTTATAATTGTCGGGAATTGCCTCCATATTATTTTTCCGATATGCTTTGAATTTGAAGATTTTTCTATGATGAAAAAAGCTACTCTTATTTATGAATAAAATTATCATTTTCATGGCTTTGTCGTTTTTTGCAAGCACACATCTCATCGCTCAAAATACCCAAAAGGTAACGCTTCATGTCATTGAAACGACCGATATACACGGCAGTTTTTTTCCTTACGATTTCGTATCACGTAAAGGAACGAAAGGAAGCTTGGCACAAATAGCTACTTATGTCAAGCGATTGCGGCGCACACATGGCGACAACGTTATTCTTGTGGACAACGGAGATATCTTGCAGGGACAACCTGTTACCTATTATTACAATTATATCGACACTCTTTCCACACACGTTGCAGCAGAGATGCTCAACTATATGCAATACGATGCCGTCACGCTGGGCAATCATGATATAGAAACAGGACATACAGTGTATGACCGTTGGATTACGCAAACAAATGCTTCTGTACTGGGTGCCAATATAGTGCGAAAGGAAGATGGTACTACCTGTTTCCCTCCGTATAAAGTATTGATACGGCAAGGTGTGAAGGTGGTAATACTCGGAATGATTACTCCGGCTATTCCTTCTTGGCTTCCCGAACAATTGTGGAGTGGTATGCGCTTCGAGGATATGGAATCTGCTGCTCGAAAATGGGTGAAAATCATTCGAGAGAAAGAGCATCCCGATGTTCTGATAGGACTATTTCATTCGGGAAGTGCCGGCAATCTACTGGGAGGTGTGGTGGAGAATGCTTCGCTCGACGTAGCTACTCGTGTACCCGGTTTCGATGTGGTATTCATGGGACACGACCACTTGAAACAAAGTACAAAGGTTACCAATGTCTTGGGTGATTCGGTTTTGATTATTGACCCGGCAAATGCTGCTCGCTTTGTAGCGGATGTTAGAATAGAAGTAACCAAACAAAATGGACAAATCATACGAAAAAATGTGCAGGGAAAACTTGTAGATGTTCGCGATTTACCTTCCGACAAGAATTTTATGTATAAGTTTCAAACTCATTTTGAGGCTACGAAAAACTTTGTCTCCAAGCGAATAGGTAAGATGGAACGAACTATCAGTGCTGTAGATGCTTTCTTTGGTTCTTCCGCATTCGTAGACCTTATTCATACTTTGCAACTGGACTTGACGGGAGCAGATATTTCTTTTTGTGCTCCGCTTTCGCCAAAAGCAGAAATCAAAGAAGGAGATATATTCATGAGCGACATGTTCAATCTCTATAAATTCGAAAACATGCTTTATACCATGCGTTTGTCCGGAAGAGAGATAAAAGACTATCTGGAGATGTCTTATGCATTGTGGACAAATCAGATGAAATCCTCCTCCGAACATCTCTTGTTGCTTCATGAAGAGGGAGAGAAGAAAGGATATTTCAAGTATCCGACATATAATTTTGATTCTGCGGCAGGTATACGTTACACGGTAGATGTCACTCGTCCCGAAGGTGAGAAGATAACCATATCGAGTATGGCGGACGGAACTCCTTTCGATGAAGAGAAACACTACAAAGTTGCCATCAACTCTTACAGAGGTAATGGAGGAGGCGAGCTCTTGACAAAAGGTGCCGGCATTCCGAAGGAAGAGCTGGCAAGTCGTATTCTTTATTCAACGCCGAAAGATTTGCGTTATTATTTGATGAAACGCATTGAAGAACTTCAGAGTATTCATCCGAAAGCATTGCATCATTGGAAGTTTATTCCCGAAGATTGGGTGAAAATAGCAACGGCGCGCGACAAACGTTTGGTTTTCCATCAAGAGTGAAACACATTCTCTCATCAGGAAGTTCTCGAAGGAATAAAAAAAGAACCGCAATGTACGACTTTGATACATTGCGGTTTTCTTTTGTATAAAGAGAAAAGTACTATTCTTGATGGTTACTGAAGTATTTCATGAATTGTGTACGTTCGAACGGATTTACTGCGCCCGATGCCGCAGCGTTCATCTTTCCTCTGAATTGCTCGATGTTGGCATATCCGTTGGCGTCCATCCATTGCTCCAGTTCTCTCAACATAATGCCGATTTGTTTTTCTCCCGATTGATATATGGTGGTGCAGGCTTCCACCGCACAAGCACCGGCGAGTATAGACTTGATGATGCTTTTGCCTGTGTGTACTCCTCCGGAAACGGCGTAGTCCATTTGTGGTATTTCGCTCGACGCGATGGCTGTCCAACGCAGACGGTCTGCCAATTCATTAGAAGAACTCATGACATTGGTACTGATGAATGATAGGCTTTGCAAGTTGATATCCGGTTGGTAGAAACGATTGAACAGTACCACAGCATCTGCACCATTGGCATATAATTGGTAAATCAGGGCAACGGGATTTGTGAAATTGCTACCCAACTTCATGATGACCGGTATTTTCACTACCTTTTTAATATCCCTCAATGTATCGATGTGCAACTGTTCGAAGCTTCCGTATTTGTACTCTTTGTCTGTTTGCAACGAGAGGATGTTCAGTTCTATGGCATCTGCTCCTGCAGCTTCCAAATGTTTGGCAAACTCCACCCATTCGCTATCCGAGTAGCAGTTGATGCTGGCAATGACAGGTATATGACACTCGCGTTTGGCGCCTTTGATAAGTGCGATGTGTTCATTGAGTGCATGCGAACGCACGTAAGTTGCAAGATAATCTGCCGACTCGGGACTGTCGTAGCCTTCGAGCTGACTGGTTTGCATGGTGATTTGTTCTTCAAAAATAGACTTCAAAACCACTGCGGCTGCACCGGCTTCTTCCAGTTTCTTGATTTTCTCCACACTGTTTGTCAATCCGGAACTGCTGACAATAAATGGATTCTTGAGTGCTAATTTTGCGAAAGTAGTTGTAATCTGTGCCATATAGCTTATCTGTTAATAGTTTCTTGCTCCAAAGATTTTACTCCCGATACGTACCATCGTGCTACCGTATTCGAGTGCTATGCGGTAATCGTCCGACATGCCAATAGATAGTTCTTTGAAAGTGGGAGTTTCCGAAAAGTGGGTTGCTTTTAATTCTTGGAAGAATTGTTGCAAGGTTTCGAATTCTCTTTTTATGATGCTCTCGTTGTCTGTGAAAGTTGCCATGCCCATCAAACCACAAATACGGGCATGTTTAAATTCTTTCCACTCGCTGCTGTCGAGCATTGCTTTGCATTCATCAAAAGAAAAACCGTATTTGCTTTCCTCTTGTGCTATATGTATTTCGAGCAGACAAGGAATGACTCTGTTGTGTTTCTTGGCTTGCTTATCGATTTCTTGGAGCAACTTGTATGAGTCTACCGCATGTATCATGGCGATATATGGAGCGATGTACTTCACCTTATTGGTTTGCAGATGCCCTATAAAGTGCCAAGCTATATCGGTGGGAAGTAATGTGTATTTGTTCTCCAATTCTTGCACTTTGCTTTCGCCGAAAATACGTTGTCCGGCATCGTAAACCTTACGAATTTCTTCTGTCGAATGAAACTTCGATACAGCTACGAGCTGTGTTTCTTTTGGTAGATTCGACAGTATTTCTTTGAGTTGCTCGACGATGTTCATATAGAGATGAATTATTTTCCTGCTTCGGAAAATTCGGGTTTATCCGTAGATTCTGCCGATACTGGGAATACGTCCATGATAGCGGTTTCTGCCACAGAAGCTATGACGTAATCTGCCATTGTACCTTTCATGCCTTCGTCCAAGTTTTTGACAGCTTCGCGCAAGTCTGTGGCTTTTACCAATACTTGTATGGAAGTTTTGCGTTCCGCACCGCTTTTTTCATCCAGTGTGATGAAGAGGAGTTTACATTTGAACCAACGGTCCGCTGCAGCGTTCTTGGAGTCGAAAAGCTCACTGTAATTGGCTCTTTTGATGTCCGATACGGTAAATTCTCCACTGATGAAAGGTGCTATTTCTTCTATGATGCGTGCTTCTGCTTCTGTGAAACTGAGTGCATCCACGAGGTAGGGTTCCGTTACCTTTTTGCTTACTCCGTTTTCCATCACTTTCTCATAGCGCACTTTGCACTCAAACCATGTATGCATCATTTTTTTTTCGTATTTCTAAGTTTGTTGATTATTGTCTCCTCTCTTATGAGATTAGCACAAAAGTACGACAAATTGTGTGAGTACGATATGAACGGAAAAAAATATCGTATTACAGACTATCATCTCAATGCGAAATACCCTCTTTCGAAGAAAGTTATAGAAGAATTCTGTACTTTATGTTGTTTGAAACAAATAATAAAGGCGTCAAGGGGGATAAAACGAATAAACAACTTGTCTGTTTCTGCATAAATATATGCTTCCTCCTCGTACCTCGTCAACTCAAAAACTCGTCCCTTCAAACAAACTATATATTGCTGATTTGATAACAACATGTTGTCAAGTCGATAGCATCATGTTGCTATCGCGATAAGAACATGTTGCTATCGCGATGACAACAGCGTCAAAGAATGTTAACAACATAATCGCATCGAGAAGGTGTTGTGACGCTGTTTTCTTGTCGTCGAAAAAAGAGTCCTTAGCTTGATTTTGATACCGTGAAAAGAACGAAAAGCGTCTGTTTTTTTACTCTGAAACAGACGCTTTTCGTTGCATGTTTTGCTCGGAACGAGTTGTAATCCTGTCGATTTAATCGAAGAGATTTAATTTGCCCGAACGTGCTTCTTCGAGCGATGTGACTGTGACTTTCTTCTGTTTGTTTTTATCTCTAAGCACCTCGTACTCATCGTACAGCTTTTCCACGTATTCACTGCGTAACTCATCGCTAAGCAGGCGAGATGCAGCAAAGGTATTCATGGAAGCATCCTTCAGATGAACTACCGGTGCGTGATAAACCGGAGCTATCTTGAGTGCGGTGTGCAGTTTGGAAGTCGTGGCTCCGCCGATGAAAACAGGCAAAGCAAGTCCTGCTTTTTGCATTTCGGTAACAACGTGTACCATTTCTTCCAGCGAAGGAGTGATAAGTCCGCTCAATCCTACGATATCTACTTTTTCTTCGATGGCAGTGGCAATGATTTTTTCGGCAGGTACCATTACACCGAGGTCTATAATCTCATAATTGTTGCAAGCCATCACTACTCCGACAATGTTCTTACCTATATCATGCACATCGCCTTTTACTGTTGCTATCAATACTTTGCCTGCGCTTTTGGTTGTTTCCGTTTTATCGGCTTCGATGTAAGGTTGCAAGAAAGCAACGGCTTTTTTCATAGTACGAGCTGTCTTTACCACCTGCGGTAAAAACATTTTTCCCGAGCCGAACAAATCGCCTACATGATTCATACCGTCCATCAACGGTCCTTCAATGATGCTGACGGCATTAGGATATTTACGCAAAGCTTCCGTGAGGTCTTCTTCGAGAAAATCGCTCAAACCTTTCATCAGTGCATATTTCAGTCGTTCTTCTACCGTTTGGTTTATTCTCCACGACCCCGAAATAGCACGTATTCCCATCATGATAGATTCTTCGAAATGGGAAGTCATCGAAGCCGGTCTGAAATGTATTCAAGGGAAATGTATAGTCAATTCCATATCCTTGAAAGAAGGAGAAGAAGCTTTTATACGTCACGCACAGTTCATCAGACAACACGGAGCTGCAGTGGTTGTCATGGCTTTCGACGAAATAGGAC
>JBGXXU010000039.1:0-4085 GCA_041814865.1 Phocaeicola sp.
GGCTACTATACGATGTTAGCCATCTTTACGCTATTCTTACAAGCAAAGTTTGGATACACTGCTGCAGAAACCTCTACCATTTTCGGTACATTCCTTGGTGTAGTGTACTTTATGCCATTGGTAGGCGGTATCCTTGCAGATAAAGTAGGTTACGGAAAATTAGTAACTCTGGGTATTGTCATCATGTTCTTGGGTTACTCTCTTCTTGCTATTCCCACAGCTGCCGATATCACAGGAAAATCCATGATGTTCGGTGCTTTGGCACTGATTGCTTGCGGTACAGGTTTATTCAAGGGTAACCTCCAAGTGATGGTGGGAAATCTTTACGATTCTCCTCAATATGCGTCAAAACGTGATACTGCTTTCAGTTTATTCTATATGGCAATCAATATCGGTGCGCTTTTCGCTCCTACAGCAGCCACCGAAATGACCAATTATATATTAAGTGGTGCAGGCTTTACTTATGAGCCTCAAATACCTTCTTTGGCACACCAATTCATAGACGGCACTATCACAGCCGAGGGTGGAGCATTGCTCCAAAGCTTGCAGTCTGCACAAGGTTTTGCCGGTGACACTTTGACTTTCTGTAATACTTATATCGCAGAATTGTCCAAAGCTTACAACTACGGTTTCGGTGTGGCTTGTGTTTCTTTGATTGCTTCCATGACCATTTACCTTGGTTTCCGCAGTACATTCAAGCATGCCGATGTGAACACAAAACAAGCAAAAGCAGCTGCCGGTGCTACAAGCGAAACCGAATTGAGTCCTGCAGAAACCAAACAACGCATCATCGCTCTCTTGTTGGTGTTTGCTGTAGTTATCTTCTTCTGGATGGCTTTCCACCAAAACGGTTTGACCATGACATTCTTTGCACGCGACTATACTGTTAAGTCAGTGGTAGGCTTAGACCGTATCGGTTTCACCGTATGGAACCTTGTGGCTATCATTATCATGGTTTACGGCGGTTTCTCTTTGTTCCAATCCAAGACAGGAAAAGGTAAGACGATTTCAGGTTTGTCTATCATCGGTGCTTTGGCATTCTTGGTATACAATTACAACAGCATGGCCGAAGAAGTGAAAATTCTTCCTCAAATCTTCCAACAATTCAATCCCTTCTTTGTTGTGGCATTGACCCCTGTTTCGTTGGCAGTATTCAGCATGTTGGCAAAGAAAGGCAAAGAACCTTCTGCTCCGCGCAAAATCGGTATCGGTATGATGATTGCTGCCATCGGTTTCTTGGTGTTGGCAGTAGGCTCTTTGGGACTTCCCACTCCGACAGTTGTAAAAGAATCGGGTATTGCAGACAATATGTTGGTATCTCCCAATTGGTTGATTTCAACTTATCTCGTCCTGACATTCGCAGAGTTGTTGCTTTCACCGATGGGTATTTCATTCGTATCCAAAGTTGCTCCTCCGAAATACAAAGGCATGATGATGGGTGGCTGGTTTGTGGCTACCGCTATCGGTAACTACCTCGTTGCCATCATCGGTTACTTGTGGGGCGATATGGAATTGTGGATACTTTGGAGCATCTTGATAGCTTGCTGTCTGGTATCAGCTCTCTTTATCTTCTCTATCATGAAGCGTTTGGAAAAAGTTTCGTAACAGTAACAAACAAATTACAGTTTCATAAACTCCTCGAAGCGTCAGACGCTTCGAGGAGTTCTTTTTTATCTCTCTATCTATAATCCCGAAAGAAACAGATATAGCATTCTTTGTATCTCCATCGCCTTTTTGTAATTTTGCCACATTATTGTGTAACAAAAACCTCAAAATATAATTATCGTGGCAGAAACAAAGTATATCTTCGTTACAGGAGGAGTAGCTTCGTCATTAGGAAAAGGTATCATATCATCTTCCATTGGAAAGTTATTGCAAGCACGCGGTTACAGCGTTACCATCCAGAAATTCGACCCGTACATCAACATCGACCCGGGCACACTGAACCCTTACGAACATGGCGAATGTTATGTAACAGTAGATGGCCATGAAGCAGACCTCGACTTGGGGCACTACGAACGCTTTCTCGGCATTCAAACGACCAAAGCCAACAACATTACTACAGGACGCATCTACAAAAGTGTCATCGACAAAGAACGTCGCGGTGATTATTTAGGAAAAACCATACAAGTCATTCCACATATTACCGATGAAATAAAACGTAATATGAAGTTATTGGGAAGCAAATATGGTTTTGACTTTGTTATTACGGAAATCGGCGGAACAGTAGGCGATATAGAATCGTTACCCTACTTGGAAAGTATCCGTCAGATGAAATGGGAACTCGGCAAGAATGCCGTTTGCGTACACCTCACTTATGTTCCGTATTTGGCTGCAGCCGGAGAACTCAAAACGAAACCCACTCAGCACTCTGTAAAAGAATTGCAGGCAGCCGGTATTCAACCGGATATTCTCGTATTGCGTTCGGAACACGACTTATCAAGCAGTTTGAGGAAAAAAGTTGCTTTGTTCTGCAATGTAGATGAAACCGCCGTGGTTCAATCGCAAGATGTAGCCAGCATTTATGAAGTTCCCATCAAAATGCAGGAACAAGATTTAGATGGTGTAATACTCCGTAAAATGGGCTTGCCCGTAAACGAAACACCTCAAATGGAAGCATGGCGCAACTTTTTGGAGCGCAGAAACAAAGCAAAAGGTACAATTAAAATAGGTTTGGTTGGGAAATACGATTTACAAGATGCTTATAAGTCTATTCTCGAAGCTATCTCCCAAGCAGCAACTTACAATGACAGAAAAGCAGACATACATTTCATCAACAGCGAACTTTTGACGGATGAAAACGTAGAAAAAAGTTTGAAAGATATGGACGGAGTTATCATCTGTCCGGGTTTCGGGCAACGAGGTATCGAAGGAAAGTTTGTTGCATTGAAGTATTGTCGCACCCATGATAAACCGACTCTCGGTATTTGTTTGGGTATGCAGTGTATGGCTATCGAGTTTGCTCGCAATGTTTTGGGATTGTCGGATGCCAACAGTCGTGAGA
The DNA here is from genome assembly GCA_041814865.1 of Phocaeicola sp. GTDB lineage: Bacteria > Bacteroidota > Bacteroidia > Bacteroidales > Bacteroidaceae > Phocaeicola. The sequence goes on from JBGXXU010000039.1 coordinate 3,005, forward strand.
TGGATGAAAAGACACCCCACAACATTATAGACATCATGGAGGAACAAAAGTCTATCACAAATATGGGCGGAACTATGCGTTTGGGAGCTTATGAATGTGTAATAAAGCCCGACTCCAAGGTTTATGAAGCTTACCAACAAGAGCACATACAAGAGCGTCATCGTCATCGCTATGAATTCAACAACGATTATATGGAGGCTTTTGAGAGAGCCGGCATGAAATGCACAGGAACAAATCCGGAATCAGGATTGGTAGAAATCATAGAATTGCCGAAACTCAAATGGTTTATCGGCGTACAATTCCATCCGGAATACAGCAGTACGGTGATAACTCCTCATCCTCTCTTTTTGTCTTTCGTCAAGGCAACTCTGCAGAAATAAACAAGTTCATTCGTAACAAAAATAAATTCAATGGATAAAAACACCATCATCGGTATAGTATTGATTGGCATCGTTGTCATAGGCTTTAGCATTTTCAACAGACCTAATTCGGAAGAAATTGCCAGAATACAACGTCATAATGATTCGATAGCGGCAGTTGAAAAACAAAAAGCACAAGAAGCTGTCAAAACACAAACCGACACAATCACACACACAGTTGCGGATTCCACGTCGCAGTTCTACACACAATCACAAGGAAACGAACAAGTCGTAGTATTACAAAACGACCTTTTGACTATCTCCATCAATAATAAAGGTGCACAGGTAGAACACGTTCTGTTGAAAAACTACAAAGACCAAAAGCAAGAACAACTCGTCTTATTCGATAAAAAGGATGCTGATTTTTATTTCTCTTTGGACGGCAAACAAGAGAATTTGATTTCCGAAGCTCTTTTCTTCGAGCCCATATCAGTCAATGACAGCAGTGTGACCATGCGCTTGCAAGCAGCCAATGGCGGACACATAGATTTGATATATTCATTGCTGCCTAACTCTTATTTGCTCGACTTGAAAGTAAAAGCTGAAGGAATGAGGAACTTCTTCCCTACCGCCACCAATAGCATAAAGATAAACTGGCGACAAAAAGCACGCCAATTGGAAAAAGGTTTTTCTTTCGAACAACGTTACACATCTCTGACTTA
>JBGXXU010000040.1:0-9612 GCA_041814865.1 Phocaeicola sp.
ATAGCATTGAAACACTATATCGCAACTGTTTTATGCTTTGGTGCATTGATGTTTTCGCATGCTTTTATCGCGCTGTGGGTGGGCGAGGAATTTCGTTTGGACAATCAAATCTTGATACTTATCATTCTTTTCATTTTTATCAGTTTGACTCGTTCCTGTGATTTGTTTACAAATGCTTACGGTCTGTTCGATGATGTGTGGGCTCCTGTTACCGAATGCTTGCTCAATGTGTGTTTATCTGTTGCTTTAGGTTATTATTGGGGATTGCCTGGTATTATTATAGGAGTTATCATCAGTCTGGTTTCGATTGTCTTGATTTGGAAACCTTACTATTTATTTTGCAGAGGTTTTCAAACGTCGGTTTGGGAGTATTGGAGAAACTATCTAAAATATCCGATTGTCTCGTGGCTTATGTTGGGAATAAGTTTCTTATTTGTCTTTCCGACTATTGGCACAATAAATAGTTTTACTGCTTTGTTGGGGATTGCCATAACATATACAAGCCTTTTCGCTTTACTGATTTTTGTTTTGTATTATGCGATATCCTCTTCGTTCAGGTTTGTATCTTATCGTTTTTATGAAATAGCTCGTGATAAAATCAACAAAAAAAGAAAACATTTATGAATCCTCCTTTGGTTACCGTTATAGTTCCAGTTTATAATGTTGAAGACTATTTGAGACAGTGTCTGGATTCCATTATCAATCAAACTTATACATATCTGGAAATTTTATTGATTGATGATGGCTCCACTGATGGCAGTGGAGCGATTTGTGATGAGTATGCGATGAAAGATAAGCGTATAAAGGTTATACATCAGCAGAATCAAGGGATTTCCGCCGCGCGTAATGCTGCTATGAAAATTACGAAGGGTGAATGGGTCTTGTTTGTAGATTCTGATGATTGGATAGAGCTTATAACAGTAGAAGAATGCATTAAAGTTATAGATGAAAATACAGGTGTAGAGTTTATAGAATTTGGTTTTTTCGAGCATTATATTACCCATTCAGTAGAATGGAAAGGACCAGAGAGAAAATATTCTACGGGAAAAGATGCTTTATACTCAATGCTATCTCTTTGTGGAGTTTATGGAACAGTTTGGGCGAAATTCATTAAAGCCTCTTTGTTAGAAGATATCAACTTTATTGAAGGGAGAAAATACGAGGATACTCCATTTATAGTAGAAGTTTTATGGAAGACAAAAAAGTATTATTTTCTGCCTCGTTCTTTGTATTATTATCGTAGAGGTCGTATAGGGCAAATAACAGAATTCTTTTCAGAAAAGAAACTGGATATGTTCTATAATGTAGAAACGTTAATAGAAAAATATGGTGAGGATGCACAAAAACTATTATATCTCCAGACTCTTTATATCTTTTGGTTGAAAACATATTTTTTTGAAGGTTTGGATAGGCAGAAATCTGTAGAGTTTCTATTGCCGTATATAAAGAAAATGCGCTACCAAACTTTCCATTATCCTTCTCGTTTTTTTTGGTTGAAATGGAAAGCCTTTTTATTTATGCCTAAAGGATATGCGGTGCTTGTGAGAAAGATTTTACCTGTAATTAAGAAATGTTTCAACATGGGGAGAAGATGAAGCTTTCTATAATTATTCCGATATACAATGTGGAGAAGTATATAAGCTTGTGTTTAGATTCTCTTTTGAGACAGAATATACCCTCCTCCGATTATGAGATAATTGTAATTGATGATGGAAGTACAGATACTTCGCAAACTATTGTGAGAGACTACGCCAGTAAATATTCCAATATATCTCTATATATGCAGGAAAATGCAGGTCCGGGAGCTGCTCGCAATATAGGAATAGACCGAAGTCAAGGTGAATATATTTGGTTTGTGGATGGAGATGATACTATTCAAGAGAATTGTTTGAAGGATTTGTTGCAGTATATCTATCGACTTGATGTAGACCTATGTTTGTGTTCGTATCGTATGGTATATAAGACCTCTTCCTGGCAACTTGGAGATTACCCTTCTCTGTTCAACAAGGTGGTGTGTCCGGTTGATATTTTGAAAAGAAGAATGTTCCCTGTGGGAGTTGCTTTTTATTTAGTGCGTCGCAGAGTCTTGGAAAAACATGGTTTATATTTTATTTCTAAGATGTATCATGAGGATTTAGAGTTTAATATCCGTATGGTGGAACATTGCAAGCGTATTTCTTATTTTGATGACAAGAAAGGAGGACTTTATTATTATGTTCAAGAACGGATTGCTTCAACTATGACTAATCCTTCTGTGGAGCATATCTTAAAAAGAATTGATGGTTATTGTTACATCTTGAAGAGTATTTATAAGAACTATTTTTCGGTAGATGGGTTGAATAGTAATAGTTATGCATATCATATGAATAGTTTTGCAAACCAAATTATGATATCATTTCTTTTTCCCTTAATTAAGGGTGTACAGTTGAAGGAGAAATCTGCTTTTTATAAAGCATTGATGACTAATCATGATTTGCGCTATAATATGAATGTGGAAACAGGCTTGTCATATTATAAGTTTCGTTTTCTTTCCTGTGTGAGAACTTCTTATCGACTTACGTTATTGCTTTTGACTTGTTTTGACTTGATTGGTTCTTGGAGACATAAATTATTGAAAAAAATTAGATGAACAACGATAAAACGCCCTTGCTATCCTTTGTGCTTCCTGCATACAAGGGCAAATGGCTCAAAAGAGCAATTGACAGTATATTGGCACAAACTTATACTACCATTGAACTGGTGATTGTCAATGATGTTTCGCCCGACGACTTAGACAGTATAGTCCGTAGTTATGACGATGTGCGTATTCGTTACTATAAAAACAAAGAAAATTTAGGAGGTAAATCGTTGATTGCGCAATGGGAGTATTGTGTAAGCCTTGCTCATGGAGAATACTTAGTCATGGCAGCTGATGACGATATTTATCATCCTTTGTTTGCGGAACGTTGTTTTGAGCTGATACAGAGATATCCCGAATGTGATTTGGTACGCGCCCGTGTGGCACAAATAGACGAAGCCGGAAAGCTTTTGGGAGTAGACCATACTTTCCCCGAATTCATTTCTCAGATAGAGTATGCTTATCGTTATAGAGAAGGTTCTGCTTTTATTTGTATGGGTAACTTCTTTTTCAAAACAGAAACACTTAGGCGAAAGGGCTTTGTAGATTTTCCTTGCGCACTTTGTTCGGATATTGCCACGAGTATAGAAATGGCTGAAAACGGTATGCTGAACACAGACGAAATGCTTTTTTACTTTAGACAATCTACAGTGCATCTGTCCGGTTCCACAGCGCGGAACAAAGAGAAGATAGAAGCTATCACCCGTTTCTTCGATTGGATGAGTGCCTATAAGTTCAAGACGCCTAAAAACGAATATGAGCAATACTATCTCTCGCACATGCAGGCTCGTGACTGGCATGAGAAATGTGTGTACGATTACTTTAACCAAGTGATACGTACGGTTTCACTCTCACAATTACCTGTCTTCTTTTCTTTGGCTGTACGTGCTACTGCCCGCGAGAAAATCATGATGATGTTGCGCTGGCTGAGAAGAAGATTGCTGAATTAAAGTAGATTGGTATGGATATAAAATCGTTCTTCAAATCCCTCATCCCACGCAATTTATGGAGATACATCCGTTTGCAGCGAATACTTGCTGCGCATCGGCGGGTGGCGGAGTATTGGAAACCCTTGATAGCAAAATACGAAAGAGGAGAAATCGCTTATCCGGCTCCTGTCGCGAAGAAAGATTTGAGTGGTAAGCGCATCATTTGGCAGTATTGGGGGCAAGGTGTGGATGCGCCCGATATGCCCGAAATAGTTCGCATCTGCTTTGCTTCGGTGGATAAGTACAAAGGGGATTACGAAGTGATACGATTGAGCGACGATACGATAGCGGAATACGTAGACCTGCCTCCTTTCGTTTGGGAGAAGTTGCGGCATAATCCGAGTTTCACGCGTACTTTCTTTTCCGATTTGTTGCGTGTGGCATTGCTTCGCACATACGGTGGTGTGTGGTTGGATGCCACTATCCTGATGACAGGGCAATTCCCACAAAGCTATGAACAAGAAGACCATTTCTTATTTAGGCGTGATGAAGCAGAGAAGGATAAGAAGTATTGGGAAAATGCTTATGCTTTTTATTATGGTTGGCATTTGAACTTCAAAGTGAGAATGCTTAGCAGTATTTTCTTTGCGCAAAAAGGCAGTAAAACAATAAATGCATTGTATGAATTGATGCTTTACTTGTGGGAGCATGCAGAAAGAAATCCGGATTATTTTTCCTTTCAAATACTGTATGAAGTATTGAAAGAAAAAGGATTTATTGTTGCACCCATCGTCAGCGATTGTGTTCCTCATCTCTTGCAAACCAAAATCAATGGAACGTTTGATGCCGTAAGTTTTGAAGAAGTATTCGCCTTGACTCCTCTTCATAAGATGGCTTATTTGAATGATGAAGCGTTGGCACGCCTGAAAAACGTACTGAAAGACAACCGAGTATAAAACAGATTTTCTCCTTTCCCTCATCTCCTCTACGCGCACAAAGCCCATGTCTTATTATTTAAGATAGAAACAACGAAAAGTCTTTCGAGAACAAACCTGCGGTTTCTGCATAAATCTCTCTTGTACCTCGTCGACTTATAAACTTAGCACTTCAACTTGACTATATATTGCCAATTTGATAACAACATGTTGTCAAGTCGATAGCATCATGTTGCTATCGCGATGAGAACATGTTGCTATCGCGATGACAACAGCGTCAAAGAATGTTAACATCATAATCGTGTCGAGAGAGTGTTGTAGGGAGGTTTTTCCCCGAACAAAGAAGCGGTTTCTTGTGGCTTCTTTAGATTGAAAAAACATGGTGTGGCGACTGGTTTGGGGGCATGGCGATGGAGAAACTCGACGATGGCTTGCCTATTGTGTTTCGTAGACTGTGTTTTCGTGGCGGAGTATGGGGCGAAATCGCGTTTTCGTTTTATAAAATCATCTCTTGTTTGCAGCTCTAACGGCTTTATTATGAGCAGAGGAGCTGTTTTTCGTACTTATATTTTGATTGTGTACTGTGGGAATGCCATGCGCGAATACTTAACTTTGTCTGTATCAACTTTTTTACTAAAATCCTTGACGACATGACGAAACATAAACTCGGGCTATGCTTGATGGCCCTCTTTTGCTGTCAGTTTGCGCTGTGGGCAAAAACTGTTAGAAAAATGGAACCTGCTTTTTGGTGGGCAGGTATGAAAGAACCGCAACTGCAAATTCTGTTGACGGGCGATAATCTTGCAACGGCAGACATCACTGTTGTGGGCAATGGGGTGAAGATGGACAGTGTGGTGAAACCGACGAATGCGTCGTATGCCATTCTCTATGTGGATATACGTCGTGCACAACCGCAGACTTTACAGTTGTGTGTGAAGAGAGCCGGCAGGCGAGCGGAAATTTATCCTTACGAATTGCGTGCCCGTACACGCAAGGGGCATGCGCAGGGTTTCACGGAGCGCGATGTGGTGTATTTGCTCATGCCCGACCGCTTTGCCAACGGCGATACGACCAACGATGTGATACCCGGCATGCGCGAACGCCGCATAGACCGCAACGGACAATATGCCCGACACGGAGGCGACTTGCGCGGTATCATTCGGCACTTGGATTATCTGAACGACTTGGGTGTGACGGCTTTGTGGCTCAACCCGACGCAGGAAAACGATATGCCCGAAGGTTCGTATCACGGTTATGCCGTGACGGACTATTATCGTACGGACAGACGTCTGGGGAGCAACGAAGAGTTTTGCGAATTGGTGGACGAAGCACATCGGCGCGGGATGAAAATCATTATGGACATGATATTCAACCATTGTGGCAGCAGAAATCCGCTCTTTACGGACAGACCTTCCGACGACTGGTTCAATTATGGTTCGCAATACGTGCAAACCACGTTCAAAACCGCTACGGCACTGGACAAATATGCTTCGGTGGCAGACAAGCGGTTGGCTGTCGACGGATGGTTTACCGAGTCCATGCCCGACTGGAACCAACGCAATCCGCACGTGGCAAAATACCTGATACAAACTTCGGTCTTCTGGATAGAATATGCCGGCATAGACGGCATTCGTCAAGATACGCATCCTTATGCCGACTTCGATTTTATGGCGCGGTGGTGTCGAACGGTGATGAACGAATACCCCGACTTCAACATCGTGGGCGAAACATGGCTCAACAGCAACGTGCAAATAGCTTATTGGCAACGCAACAGTCGACTCTCGGCACGCAATTCGCATCTGCCTACGGTGATGGATTTTCCGCTTTTCATGGCAATGGGACGTGCTTTCGATGAGAACACCGGAGAGTGGGAGGGCGGATTGTTTCGTCTGTACGACTTGCTTTCGCAAGACTTCGTGTACGAAGACCCAAGTCGGCTGTTCATCTTCCTCGACAATCACGATACATCTCGTTTCTTTCGCAATGCCGACGACGTGCGACGTATGGACAGATACAAACAAGCCTTGACTTTTCTGCTTACCACACGTGGCATACCGCAGCTGTATTATGGGATGGAAATTCTCATGTCGGCAGACAAGAGCGAGGGCGACGGTTGTCTGCGCAGAGATTTTCCCGGTGGCTGGACGGACGATGCACGCAATGCTTTCGTTTCCGAAGGTCGCACCGAAGCGGAAAATAGCGCATTCGATTTCATGCGCCGACTGTTGCAATGGCGCAAATCGCATTCGGATGCTGTGACCGGACGCCTGGTACAGTTCGCTGTTCGCAAGGGTGTGTATGCTTACGCACGCTTGGGTGAGAAAGAACGTATTCTCGTATTGATGAATGGTACGGATGGCGAGCAACCGATAGACTGGCAAGGTTATGCAGAGGTTTTGAAAGAGGGAAAAAAGATAGACGTCTTGACGGGAAAAACACTTGACTTAAGTCAAAAAAACAGCTTAAAACCACGAGAAGTCGTCTTGATAAATTATTAAAGTACTTATATTTTTCTTACGGAAAGCAATGGCTTATGTGCTTGTTGTATAGGCGATTGCTTTTTATTTACACGATTTTTCATTTATATTTTTATTCTATCCCGATTTCTCCGTGTCTTTACTCCGTAGCTTTGAATTAAAATCGGACGCAAAAGGGTGGTGTCGCATGAAAAAACACAGCTGTCGGCGTTGCGAAAGATGCAGAAAAACAATACCTATATAATATGATGAACGTAAGAAGAAAATTGTTTACACTCCTGTGCGGAATGCTGGGACTTACCGCCATGGCACAAGAGGTGATTTCGCCGAACGGAACAAGTCGCATGACTTTCAAACTCGACGAAAACGGTGCACCTGTATACACACTGACTTATAAAGGAAAAGAAGTCATCAAACCAAGTCGTCTGGGCTTGGAATTGGTGATGGAAGACCCGAACAAAGTGAGCGACTTCGAACTGAAAGTGCGTACAGACCAACATTTGCTGGATAAGAAAACCAACCTGAAGAACGGTTTCCGCATCGTAGATACGCAACAATCTGCTTTCAACGAAACATGGAAACCCGTGTGGGGCGAAGAAAACAGCATCAAAAACAGTTACAACGAACTGGCTGTGACATTGGAGCAACCCGAAAACGAGCGTACCATACGCATTCGTTTCCGTCTTTACGACGAAGGCTTGGGTTTCCGTTACGAATTTCCGCAACAGAAGAATCTGACTTACTTTGTTATCAAAGAAGAATTGTCGCAATTTGCCATGGCAGGAGACCACAAAGCTTTTTGGCTGCCGGGCGACTATGACACACAAGAATACGACTATACTACTTCCCGTCTTTCGGAGATACGCGGTTTGATGAAGAAAGCTATTACCCCCAACTCTTCTCAAACTCCGTTTTCTCCTACGGGTGTGCAAACTGCGCTGATGATGAAAGCAGACAATGGGCTTTATATCAACTTGCACGAAGCGGCTTTGATAGAATACCCTTGCATGCACCTCGAATTGGACGACAAAACCATGACTTTCACTTCATGGCTTACTCCCGACGCCAAAGGCAATAAAGGTTATGTACAAACGCCTTTCAACACACCTTGGCGTACCATTATCGTGAGCGATGACGCTCGCGAGATATTGGCTTCCCGTATGACACTCAATCTCAACGAGCCTTGCAAGATAGAAGATACCTCGTGGATACGTCCGGTGAAATACATCGGTGTGTGGTGGGATATGATTACAGGCAAAGGCTCATGGGCATATACCGACGATGTGGCAACAGTGCAACTCGGTGTGACGGATTATACCAAAACCAAACCCAACGGCAGACATTCGGCAAACACTGCAAACGTAAAGCGTTATATAGACTTCGCGGCGGAACATGGTTTCGATGCGGTGTTGGTGGAAGGCTGGAACGAAGGTTGGGAAGACTGGTTCGGCAAGAGCAAGGATTATGTCTTCGATTTCGTAACACCTTATCCCGATTTCGATGTGAAAGAAGTAAATGCTTATGCTGCTGCGAAAGGCGTGAAAATCATGATGCATCACGAAAGTTCTTCTTCCGTACGTAACTACGAACGTCATATGGATGCGGCTTACAAGTTTATGAAAGAGAATGGCTATAATTCGGTGAAAAGCGGTTATGTAGGCGATATCATTCCTCGTGGCGAACACCACTACGGACAATGGATGGTGAACCACTATCTCTATGCCGTGAAGAAAGCCGCAGATTACCAAATCATGGTCAATGCACACGAAGCCGTGCGTCCCACAGGTATTTGCCGTACCTATCCCAACTTGATTGGCAACGAGTCGGCACGCGGAACGGAATACGAAGCCTTTGGTGGCAACAACGTAAATCATACTACCATCTTGCCATTCACACGTCTTTTGGGCGGTCCGATGGATTATACTCCGGGTATTTTCGAAATGGACATGACCAAGATGAATCCCGGCAACACTTCTCGCGTACGTTCTACATTGGCACGCCAATTGGCACTCTATGTTACGATGTACAGTCCTTTGCAAATGGCAGCGGATATTCCCGAGCATTATCAACGTTTCCTCGATGCTTTTCAATTTATCAAAGATGTAGCTATCGATTGGGATGAAACACGCTACCTCGAAGCGGAGCCTGGAGAATACATCACTATCGCACGTCGTGCCAAAGGAACACAGGACTGGTTCATCGGCTGCACGGCAGGAGATAACGGACACACTTCCAAGCTTGCCCTTTCTTTCCTCACTCCGGGCAAGAAATACGAAGCAACCATTTATGCGGATGCCAAAGATGCAAGTTGGGACAAGAACCCTCAGGCATACGTTATTACAAAACAAAAAGTAACTTCCAAAACAGTATTGAAGCTCAAAGCTGCGGTAGGCGGTGGCTATGCCATCAGTATCAAAGCGCTCTGATAATAAACGGACGGAGCCTTACGGGTGGTTTGCATGAAGCCACTCGGAGGCTTTTTCTGCTATACGTAGAAACATTAACAATAAATTCGATAAATGTAACATGAGAACAGTTCAAAACAGAACATTCAGGCAACTCTTGCTGTTGATGACAGCTTTGCTTGTGTCGGTAACCGCCTTCGCTCAAACCATGACAGTGAAAGGTGTGGTGAAAGACAAGATGGGACCCAT
>JBGXXU010000041.1:0-10572 GCA_041814865.1 Phocaeicola sp.
CCTCCAAAAAGACTGTTTTTTAACAAATGACGATAATACAAGAGGAATAAAAAGCATGTCTGGGAAAACTTTTTTCTGCTACTGCGAAAACGATGCTACAATTCTCTTCCCGATGAAATCTTTCCGTTGATTTTCTTTGCTGCTGTTACTGGCGTGATAAGAACATGTTGTCATCGCGATAGCAACATGTTCTTATCGCGATAGCAACATGATGCTATCAACTTGACAACATGTTGTTATCAAATTGGCTACGTGTTGCCAATTCGGAAGGGACGAGTTTGCGAGTTGATGAGGTACGAGGAGAAATGTTTTGCTGAGCGAAAGTCGGCAATCTTCGCTGTCCGGTCGTTCCTCTTTTCTATATATAATAAGGAGAGGCGCGATGATGTTTTTCGATGTATTCGTGTCGAACTCGGATGGGAGGTATTGCCTTGAATGAAGTTTTACATACCTTTGCTCAGCACAAAAATACAGCACAGATGAGAAGATATATCAGTCTATTCCTATTATTATTGGGCTTGCAAACATCTTACGCCCAAAAGAGACAAACCTACGAAGAGTATATTCACAAGTATAAAAATCTGGCTATCGAAGAGATGATGCGATACCGTATTCCTGCCAGCATCACTTTGGCACAAGGGCTTTTGGAGTCGGGCGCAGGCAATTCCGAACTGGCTCGAAAGTCCAACAATCACTTTGGCATAAAGTGCGGCGGCTCGTGGGAAGGACCTTCGGTACGTCATACGGACGACGCGCCGAACGAGTGTTTTCGCGCTTATCGTCATCCGAAAGAATCGTACGAAGACCATTCCAAGTTTCTGGTGACACGTCCTCGCTACGCCTTTCTGTTCCAATTGTCACCGACGGATTACAGAGGTTGGGCGCGCGGATTGAAAAAAGCCGGTTATGCCACAGACCCGGGCTATGCCGAAAAACTCATAGGCATCATCGAAAATTATCGTTTATATCAATACGACACGAAACGCAGACGTGGAGCCGACGAACATATAGAATACCATCAGCCTTATTTGGCAAACGACTTGCTCTATATCCTGGCACGTCCGGGCGACACCTTCAAATCGATAGCCAAAGAATTCGATATGAGTCGTCGCAAACTGGCGCGTTACAATGAGTTGCCCAAAAATCATGAGTTCGAAGGCGGCGAAGTGGTCTATCTGGAAATGAAGCGCGACCGTGCCACGCCCGAACACATTATCTATAAGGTGAAAGATGGCGATTCGATGCACAGTATCGCACAAACTTACGGCATCAAACTGAAGCGTCTGTACAAGATGAACGAAATGGCTCCCGAAGACGATATGCCTCCCGTAGGTAGTTTCATGCGCTTGAGATAGTAAGGAACAAGGCACAATCGCTTGCTTTCTGTTCTTTCTCTCGGCAGAAATCGTTCTATTTGTTGAGTAACTTGAAAAAATGTTTTGCATTTGTTCGCTGTTCTGAAAAGTTTGTCTATTTTTGCTTACATAATGTCATATACAAGCTTTTATTATGGATAAAATAGACAAGTTGGACAAACAAATTTTACAGATTATCTCATTGAATGCTCGCATTCCGTTCAAAGATGTTGCTGCCGAGTGTGGCGTTTCTCGTGCCGCGATACATCAACGTGTACAGCGTTTGATAGATATGGGCGTGATAACGGGGTCGGGCTACCATGTAGACCCCAAGAGTTTAGGCTATAACACTTGTACTTACGTAGGTATCACATTGGAGCGTGGTTCCATGTACAAAGCCGCTGTTGCCGAGTTGCAAAAGATACCCGAAATCGTAGAATGTCACTTTACCACCGGTCCTTATACCATGCTCATCAAATTGTACAGCGTGGATAACGAACACTTGAAGGAGTTGCTGAACAGCCATATTCAGGAAATCCCCGGTGTAACCTCTACCGAAACGCTTATTTCACTGGAGGAAAGCATCAAGAAAGTGACTCCAATTCGTAAGTAAACGATGGAGTGGCTGATTGAGCATCATATTGGAGGCATTGCCATCGGTATTTGTACATTCCTTATCATCGGTATTTTTCATCCCATCGTGGTAAAGTGCGAATACTATTGGGGTACTTCTTGTTGGTGGCTTTTTCTTGTTTTGGGTATAGCAGGTATTGCCGGCTCCATTCTTGTGGAAAACATTCTTGTATCTTCGCTTCTGGGTGTATTTGCATTCTCGTCTTTGTGGACGATAAAAGAAATCTTCGAGCAAAGAGAGCGTGTACTGAAAGGCTGGTTTCCCATGAACCCGAAACGCAAAGCAGAATACGAGGCTTACAGAAAAAAATAGTAAGCTCTGACAATAGAACAAGGGTGAGAAAGAAGTCAAACAACTCTTTCTCACCCTTGTGATTTGATAGGCGATTGCGTCGGCTTATTCTTTTTCTACGTAGTCGCCGTAGCGTTTGATGAGTTCTATGAGTTTGTCTACCGCCTGTTCTTCGGGGATATTCTTCTCTATGCACTCTTTCTTTTTGTAAAGACTGACTTTCCCTCGAGCGGCACCTACGTATCCATAGTCGGCGTCTGCCATTTCTCCGGGTCCGTTGACGATACACCCCATCACGCCAATCTTCAAACCTTTGAGGTGAGAAGTTGCTGCTTTCACGCGAGCAATGGTTTCCTCCAGATTGTAAAGCGTCCTACCACAACCCGGACAAGAGATGTATTCTGTTTTAGAAGTACGTACGCGTCCTGCCTGCAATAAACCGAAAGCCATTTCGTCTACGCGTACAGCTTTGATGGCAGGATTCTGATTGAGCAGAAGAATACCGTCGCACAATCCATCGAGCAATAAGGCTCCCATGTCTGCACCCGAATAGATTTGTAAATTTTCTTCTTCCGTTTCGTTGTAGTGTTGAAAGAAAACTACGGGATTCGACAAACCCTCGTTGGTCATTTGATGTACCAATGCACGCAATTCACCCACTCTGTTGGCGTGGTTACTTTGTGCGATGACCACTACTTCGGGATGTAGACGCAAGCAAGTCACTACTTCTTCTGTCATTGCCATGTAAGAAAGAAAGAGGAATTTCATTTTAGCCGGATGATGGTGTAATTCCACCATTTGGTCATAGGTGAAAGCGGGATAAGTGTCTGTTTCGTCCATCCACGCATTTGCGTCCACGATGTAAGCTGTGAGTCGTGTTTTGGTTTCGGGAAGTTGATTTCCGCAATAAATATAATCGGGTACAAACTGCGGATTGATATCTGTTTCTCCCGATAAACGGGGAGAGATGACAACGGGCACATGGTCGCCACCTATGTTGAGTACGGGTGTCGTTTTACGACGTGCCGGTGCGAAGTAATTGAAATCTGTTGCCATGCTGCCCGGTATATACATGTGTCCTTCACGTTGTGCTATATAATTCACAAGCTTGCGTCCCACCGGAATTTCGGCTTCGGGGGCTTCACTCAACGATACACGGATGGTATCTCCATAACCATCGCTCAGCAGTGCACCTATACCGAGTGATGATTTGATACGTCCGTCTTCGCCGTCGCCAGCCTCCGTCACGCCCAAGTGGAGTGGGAAATTCATACCTTCTTTTTCCATTTGTGCAACAAGAAGACGCACCGTACGTACCATGACTACGGTGTTGGAGGCTTTGATGGAAATAATGAGATTGTAAAACTCTTCGCTGACGCAGATTCGCAAAAACTCCATACACGATTCTACCATGCCTTCGGGTGTATCTCCGTAACGCGACATGATTCTGTCCGACAGCGAGCCATGATTTACTCCTATGCGTATGGCTGTATGATTCTCTTTGCAAATTTGTAAGAAAGGTGTGAGTCGCCGACGAATGCGCTCTATTTCTTGTGCATATTCTTCGTCGGAGTAATCGAGTTGCTTGAAAGTGCGTGCGGCATCTACATAATTACCGGGATTGATGCGTACTTTCTCTGCATATTGTGCAGCTACATCAGCTACATTGGGGTTGAAATGTACATCAGCCACGAGTGGCGTCATGATATTTTCTTGTCTTAGTGCCGCGTTGATAAAGCGTAGGTTCTCCGCTTCTTTGGTACCTTGCGTGGTCAGTCTTACCAATTCTCCTCCTGCTTCGATGATGCGTTTGGCTTGTTCTACGCAGGCTTGTGTGTCCATCGTGTCGGTATTGGTCATGCTTTGTACCCTGATGGGGTTATCGCCTCCCAGTCCGACGGCTCCCACTTGTATGGATTGGGATGCTCGACGGGCATAGTTGAATAATTCCATTTTAGTTGGTCTTGTAGTTGTATTTGATTGTTCTTAACTCCTCATTGGCTTTCACGATTTTGCCTTTGAGTTTTGTCTTGTATTCGCTCAAACGTGCTGCGAGTTGCGCATCGCTCAATGCCAGCATTTGCACGGCAAGGATGCCTGCATTCATTGCTCCATTGATGGCTACGGTTGCCACAGGAATACCGGGAGGCATTTGTACGATGGAGTAGAGTGCGTCTACACCGTCGAGTACACTGCCTTTAATAGGTACGCCGATGACCGGCAGTGTCGTGTTTGCCGCTATTACACCTGGCAATGCCGCTGCCATTCCTGCCGCTGCGATGATGACACGGATGCCACGCGCAGAGGCTTCTTGTGCGAAGGCTTCTACTTCGGCAGGCGTGCGGTGCGCAGAAAGCGCATTGATTTCAAACGGAATTTGCATCTCGTCCAAGAGTTGGGCTGCTTTTTCCATGACCGGAAAGTCGGAAGTACTTCCCATTATAATACTTACGATAGGTTGCATAATGTGTTATTTAGAAATTAAGTATGTGCGAAATCACAGTCGTATAACTGTTTCGCTGAATTTTTATTCAAAGAAACAAAAAGCCTATAATACCGCAAAACAAACCTACGAAAAAGCCGAGTCCCACTTCGCCAAGTGTATGGTGCTTTAGTACGATACGAGCTGTTCCCAACAATCCCGACAGCAAAGAGAAACCGCACAACCACCAAATAGGATTGAAATGAAAGTATAAGCCGAAGGAAAGAAGAAAACCTACCATCATACCGCTACTTGCCGTGTGCGTGCTGATTTTCCAGCGTACGTTGATAATCGTACACAGCAACATACATATCAGCGTGGAAAGGATGATGCCTATCATGAAGCGTTGCAATGAGATGCGATACATGGTGATAAGGCATGCCACATAACTGATTATTGTAAAGAGATACGGCACAAAACGTTTATGGCGTATTTTCAATGCTTTGATGCCTTCACCAATAAGTTTCTGATAGATATAGATTGCCAACATCGGCATCAATACGGTGTAGCCGTAGACTATTCCCAATACATAGAGTTTGTAGCTCAATGGGAATACACGCAGATAAGAGAAGAAAAAGAGGATGAAGAATGTAGACAATGGTACCATGAAAGGTGTGAAGACTGCCGATACTATACGAGAGATAAGTATCAAAGTCTTGGAGGAGGTATTGGGCTTGTCCTCGTTTACATGCTCATGATAAGTCAATTGGTCGGGGATGTTGTTTTCCAACATAGTCGTAGTGTATTAACGTCTGAGTCGTGCTACGGGAATATCCATTTGTTGACGATACTTGGCGATGGTACGTCGT
Organism: Phocaeicola sp.; assembly: GCA_041814865.1. Classification (GTDB taxonomy): domain Bacteria; phylum Bacteroidota; class Bacteroidia; order Bacteroidales; family Bacteroidaceae; genus Phocaeicola. The sequence continues at coordinate 5,572 of JBGXXU010000041.1, forward strand.
GCCAATTGAAAGCCTTGTGTTTTTAGTTTTTCTGCCAGTTCATCGTCTGTATAAGGATGCTTCTTGTCCTCTGCTTCTATGTACTCTTTCAATAAACGTTTGATGTGTTTTACGGACAGTTCTTCTCCGCTTTCCGTTGTATAGCCATCGTTGAAAAAGTACTTCAAGGGGAAAATACCGAAGTTGGTTTGTACGTATTTGCTATTGCTAACGCGTGATATTGTGGAGATGTCTAAACCTGTACGTTCTGCCACATCTTTCAATATCATAGGACGTAGTACAGCTTCATCGCCTTCTACGAAGAACTCATGTTGCATATCCATGATAGCTTGCATGGTGGTGATGAGTGTTTGCTGTCTTTGCTTTACGGCATTGATGAAACTTTGTGCCGCATCTATTTTCTGTTTCAAGAAAAGGAGAGCTTCTTTGGACTCTTTACTTTGATTGGCTCTGTTGTTCGTATGTTCATCGAGCAAGGTTACAAACTCTCTACTCAATTTCAGTTCGGGAGCATTTCGTCCGTTTAGTGTCATGAAGAGTTCCCCTTCGTTATCTGTTTCTACGGTAAAGTCCGGAATGATTTGTTGCAGGTTTTTCCCCATCACTTCTCCCATTGCATTTCCGGGACGTGGGTTCAGTTTTACGAGTTCTGTCCACACCTCATCATAACGTGCTTCGTCTATATTCAGTGCCGATATGATGCGCTCCTTGTTCTTGCGAGTAAAGTCATCTATGTATTTGCTGACGATGGTATAAGCCAGCTGTTTGATGGGAGAGTCTTCTTTGCGTGCAATTTGAAGGAGTAGGCACTCGCGCAAATTTCTTGCTCCGATACCGGCGGGGTCAAAGTCTTGTATTACGTGTAGGATTCTTTCGACCTCTTCTGTCGTAGTATCTATGCCGCGATAGATAATGAGTTCATCTACGATGGTATCTATGGATTTGCGTAAGAAACCATCGTCGTCCAATGAGCCTATGAGATATTCTCCTATTTCCCATTCGTGATGAGAGAGTTCGCGCATATCCAATTGCTCCAACAGAGTTTCATAGAAAGATACATTGTCCGAGAAAGGTATCTCTTCGGGACGTTCGTCCCTGCTTCTGTTGTTTTCTTGCAGTTTGTAATCGGGGATATCGTCTTCTGTTCGGTAGTCGCCTAAAGAGAAATCTTCGTTTGTATCGCTGTTTTCGGCTTCCGAATTGTCATAGTCTTCAGAGGTGTCATTGTTTGTTTCGTCTTTCCCTTCTTCCAGCGCAGGATTTTCTATGAGTTCGGCATGTACTTTTTCTTCGAACTCCACAGTAGGTAGCTCCAAGAGTTTTATCATCATCACCTGTTGTGGCGAGAGATACTGTCCTTGCGTTTGTCCTTGTGTTTGTACCTGTGTATTGACTTGTGCCATGCCGGTCTATCTTAATTCTATTGCAAAATTAGCAAAAGGTGTGAGTCTGCAAGAATATGAGAACAATCGACAGGAGGTGAAGAATGCGGTATCGCACCTTATTCCTGTCAATTGTTGTCTATCGTGAACATTATTTCTTCAGATGAATGGTATGTCCCATCTTTTCTTTCTTTGTTCGGAGATACTTTTCATTGTATTCGTTGGGCGTGATTTCCAAAGCCACGTTTTCCACTATTTCCAATCCGTATGCTTCCAAACCTACACGCTTCACGGGATTGTTGGTTATGAGACGCATTTTCTGAATACCTATTTCGCGCATGATTTGTGCACCTACACCGTAATCGCGTTCGTCCGCGTTGTGTCCCAAATGAATGTTGGCGTCTACAGTGTCCAATCCTTCTTCCTGAAGTTTGTACGCTTTGATTTTGTCCATCAATCCTATGCCACGTCCTTCCTGATTGAGATAGATGATGGCACCTTTCCCTTCCTGTTCTATCAATTGCATGGCTTTATGAAGCTGTTCGCCACAGTCGCAGCGTTTGGAACCAAAGATATCGCCCGTGATGCAGGAAGAGTGTACGCGTACCAACAGCGGTTCATTGGGAGTTATTTCTCCTTTTATCAATGCTACGTGCTCCATGCCGTTGCTCTTTTGCTTGAAAGGAATAAGGCGGAAGTTGCCGAAGGCGGTCGGCATATTTACTTCCACGCCTTTTTCTACCAAAGATTCTTGTTTCAAACGGTAAGCGATGAGGTCGGCGATGGAAATAATCTTCAAGCCATGCTCTTTCGCAAAGGTGATGAGTTCCGGCATTCGTGCCATAGTTCCATCTTCGTTCATGATTTCCATAAGTGCGCCTGCCGGATACAAACCAGCCAAACGAGCGAGGTCTACTGCAGCTTCCGTATGTCCTGCACGACGGAGTACGCCTTTGTCCTGTGCATAGAGAGGATTGATAGGTCCCGGGCGACCGAATGTTTCGGGAGTGGAAGACGGGTCTGCCAATGCGCGTATTGTTGCTGCTCTGTCCGAAGCGGAAACTCCGGTGGTACATCCTTCCAGTTTGTCGACAGTGACAGTGAAAGGAGTTCCCAGCATGGAAGTGTTGCTTTCTACCTGACGAGGCAAATCAAGTTCTTTGCAGCGGGATATAGTGATGGGTACGCACAACAAACCGCGCGCATGCTTGAGCATGAAGTTGACTTTTTCGGGGGTGATGAGTTCTGCTGCCATGATGAGGTCGCCTTCATTCTCACGGTCTTCATCGTCTACCACGATGAGGAGTTCGCCTTTGCGGAAGTCTTCGATTGCTTCCTCTATGGTATTTAGTTTGAATTTTTCCATATTGTTATGCTTTAAGTAAACGTTCTCTTATTTCTTGATTGGTGATGACAACGGTCTGCAAGTCTTTTTTCAGACGGCGACGGTATTTCCATGCACGACACCAGAAGAATATGCCCAACGGCAAGAACAGTCCGCACAAGATGTTCAACCATTGTTGTGCGATGGGCGAGTGGTGTGCTTTGGACGATATGTAGGGGTATTTGTTGAGCAGGCTGATGACTACGGCGTCTTTTGCATTGCTCAGTTCTTCGATGATGTTTTCTAATTCTGTGGTGATGGCTTTTACTTCGCCGTCTTTCTGTTTGCCGAGGAACAGTGTGAAGTAGTTGGGTGCTCCCGTCAAACGGTGTGTGGCGAGGTATTGTTCGCAACGTGCGGATAAATCGGACAAGCGTTCGGGACAACGTTCGTCGGGTGCGTAGATGATGACGTCCTTACGAGTGAGATGACGTTTGGTGCGCCAACCGAAAAGTTTTCGGAAGAAAGTCATGTATGTGTCTTTGTTGAACACTACGGAATCGCGGTTGGATTTGTAAGTCAGGAAGAAACCGACAGGTCCCAACACGATAGAGCTGACCCAAGTGCCCAATATGGGGTCCAAACCGCCACTCTTTGCCACGCGCGTGGCACCTGTATCTATTATATAATAGAGAACAAAGAACAATACCGAGATGACTACGGGCATTCCCAAACCGCCTTTGCGAATGATGGAGCCCAAAGGTGCACCGATAAAAAAGAACATCACACACGCCAGCGAGAGTGCAAACTTCTTGTGCCACGCCGTGATGTGAGAGCGGATGCTCTTTTCGGTTTCTACGAGATTGTAGTTCTCCATTTCTGCGTCGTTTACCATATTGGATGCATTCATGGAAGCATACTGCATGACTTTCAGCTTTTGTTCTCGTGGCAGTGTACGGAAAATGCTGTCTATGTTGATGGGTGGTACATCTGTATCGCTTACTGCCATGGTGTCTGCATCCGATGGTATTTCGGTGTTCCGAAACAGCGGATATTGCATGGTGCGTTCGTAATAAGTTCTGCCGAGACTGTCTGCATAGTGCGTCAGTGAGTCTATGGCATGGTTTATTTGTTGCATACCTTTCGTATCTGCCCGTTCGTTCAGGAAGTTGCCATCTATCTTATTGAAGTTCGTGTCGAAAGGTATCATGGCGTGTTTCTCTTTGAACGTTTCTCTGCGATAGGGTACGTTGTCCGAAAGTCCTGCTTGCGGTTTCAGGTTCTCGAACTGTTCGCCGTTGTACAGGTGCAATGTGAGGTATTGATTGTCCGGCGACATCTCCATTTTGCCGCTTTCTGCCCATACGATGCGTGCGTTTTCAAATCCTTCGCGCATGTCGTAGAGCAAGACATCTTTCAGCATGCCGGTTTTGTCGTCTTTTTCTTTCACGTAGATATTGATACCTTCCATCTCTGTGTAAAAAACACCTTCGGGAATATCCACTTCGGGAGTTTTCATCTTCATGGAGACGAGCAGTGTCCAAAGTTCTTTTTGTGCTTTGGGTCCTATTACATCTTGGAAATAAAAAGAGATAAATCCGAATAAGGTGCAGAGGATGGCAAGCGGTCTCAATATGCGCAACAGCGAAATACCTGCTGCTTTCATGGCAAGCAATTCGTAACGCTCGCCGAAATTGCCGAATGTCATCAAGGAAGCCAGGAGGATAGCCAACGGCAAGGAAGGCGGTATCAATGTCATGGCTGCCAAAGCAAAGAATTGTGCGAATATCTCAAACGAAAGTCCTTTACCTACCAACTCGTCTACATAACGCCAAAGAAATTGCATCATGAAGATAAAAAGACAGATAAAAAAGGTTCCCGCAAATATGAGCAAAAAGCTCTTGAGGATGAATATATCGAGTTTCTTTATGCGTAGCATTTTTATGGTGTATAACGCTCCTGCAAAAGTAGCACAAAAAAACATTTCGCAGTTATCTCCTCGCTACTTTCTCCGCCTTTCGTGCCGGGTACGTACGCTTGTGCGATTATGAACCGGCGGAAGTTTACCGATGAGCTTTCTTGCTTGAGCAGATAGAAGGATACCGATGTGTCGTGCCGCTTGTGATGTTTGCGAAGCTATGCCGATGACTTCGTCTAAAGAACCTATGGTTTAGTGCCGTAAAAAGCTGTTTTCGACAAAGAGAAAACGTCTCTACAGCGCCTTCCTGATGCGATTATGATGTTAACATTCTTTGTCGCTGTTGCTATCGTGATAGCAACATGTTCTTATCGCGA
>JBGXXU010000042.1:0-4585 GCA_041814865.1 Phocaeicola sp.
AACACTTTTGTTCTCTTGATAAAGATATCTTTTACTTCCTCATTTACCACGAGGTCAACATAACGTTGGCGATAACGTAATTCGGGGTCGTCGAACTTGTCATAAGCCACACCGTCTTTATATTTTACCGACGGAAGCGGTTTTAAGGATTTGGACAACAGTGTGAGTTTTTCTGCATGTATGGAGATTTCCCCCATTTGTGTACGGAAAACAAAACCCTCTATTCCGATGAAGTCACCCAAGTCTAACAATTTCTTGAATACTACATTATATAAGTCTTTGTTTTCTTCGGGGCAAATATCATCGCGAGTGATGTACACTTGTATTCTCCCTTTGGCATCTTGTAACTCTATAAAAGAAGCCTTACCCATTATACGACGAGACATCATACGTCCCGCCACTCGCACGTGGCGCGGTGTTGCGTCGTCTACAAATTCGTTTCTGATATCGGCAGAATAGGCGTTCACTTCATATTCTGCAGCAGGATATGGGTCGATACCCATGTTACGCAGTTCATTCAAACTCCCACGTCGAATGATTTCCTGTTCACTAAGTTCCAATAGATTCATTGTAAATGCATTTACTCTTTATGATGGCAAAGATACAACAAAAGCCGATATAAAAAACAAGACCAACCCATTTACACATCGGTGTACAAGCTCACCTCTTCATGGATTTTTAGGCTCTTCGAATACTATTCTCGCCAGAAACGCCAAGCTTCTTCGGCTTGCAGAATGAGCATCTCCATACCGTTACAAACCGTAGCACCTTGTCTTCTTCCCTTCTGCATGAAGAGTGTTTCTCTCGGTTTGTAAACAAGGTCGTAAAGTAAATGTTGCTCATTCAAATACTCGTAAGGTATCGACGGACAAATTGCAATATCAGGATACATACCCAAAGGAGTGGTATTGATAATAACCGAATACTGCTGTAGTATGTCGACATCAATTGCGGTATAAGGAATACACTGCACACGACTTGTACGAGAAACAGTTTGCGAATATATACCAAGCTGATGTAAGCCTACACGAACAGCTTTCGACGCGCCTCCACTCCCTAAAATCAAGGCATGCGTATGATGTGATTGCAAGAAAGGACGAAGACTCTCTCTGAAACCTATCACATCCGAATTGTACCCTGTGAGCGATAGTCTGCCATCGTGCCTGTTTACTTTTACTACATTTACCGCTCCTATTTCCTGAGCTTCGGGTGTAATAGCAGTGAGGTAAGGCAATATCTTTTCTTTATAAGGAATGGTCACATTGAAACCGCAAAGGTCGGGATGCCGGTCGAGTATCTCCTGCAATCGGCTTATATCATCCATTTCAAAATTGAGGTATTGTGCCGAGATACCTTCCCGTGCAAACTTTTCGGTAAAATACTTTTTCGAAAAAGAGTGTCCCAACGGAAATCCTATCAGACCATAAGTTTCCATTTATTTCGTGGCTATATATAATGTACAGATACCGAAAGTCAATCGTTCGAATCGTACATGGCTGAAACCTGCTTTACGTATGGCATTCGCCATGACTTCACCCTGCGGAAAAGCTTTAATAGATTGGGGCAAATAAGTATAAGCACTCCTATCTTTCGACAACAGCTTACCGATGGTAGGAATAACTATACGAGAATAGAGTGCATATAACTGTTTCATGGGTGTATGTTCGGGAACGGTGAGTTCCAATATCACGAGATGACCGCCTCTTCGTAACACCCGACACATCTCGCGTAAGCCTTTGTCCAATTCTTCGAAGTTCCGAATACCGAACGCGACGGTAATGGCATCGAACCGTTCATCGGGAAAAGAAAGAGCTGTTGCATCTTCTTTGGCAAATCCGATGCGACTCTCCCAACCCAATGCTTTCACTTTTTCACGTCCCACATTCATCATTCCCTCAGATATATCCACGCCCAACAACTCGTCGGGGTGCAACATGCGATAAGCCTGTATGGCAAAATCGCCTGTCCCCGTGGCAATATCCAACATCCGCTTCGGTTTATGAGGCAACAGATAGCGAATGGCTTTCTTGCGCCACCCTTTATCGATACCGAGCGACAACACGTGATTCAGTTTGTCGTATGCCGGTGCGATATTGTCGAACATGTGCTCTACCTGTCTCGCTTTACTTTCTTCGTCGTTGTAGGGTTTGATGTTCTCCTGCGGGTAATGAGACATAATTATTTATTGAGATAGGCTGTAACGTTTTGTTCTATACGCGATGCAATAGAAGAGGTATCTGCTTTGACAAATGTTTCTCCGGTGATATGCTCGTACAATTCTATATAACGTTCGCTGATGGCATTGACAATTTCGGGTGTCATTTCGGGAACCTGCTGCCCTTCCTTGCCTTGGAAGCCATTATCCATAAGCCATTCGCGTACGAACTCTTTGGACAATTGTTTCTGCGGTTCTCCTTTTTTAAAACGCTCCCGATAACCTTCTGCATAGAAATAGCGGCTTGAGTCGGGCGTATGTATTTCGTCCATCAAATAGATTTCACCATTGTATTTGCCAAATTCATATTTCGTATCCACGAGAATAAGTCCGCGTTCGGCAGCTATGCGGGTGCCGCGTTCGAAAAGTGCCAATGTATAACGTTCCAAAACGGCATATTCTTCGGGCGTTGCCAAACCTTGACGCAAAATCTCTTCTTTGGAGATGTCTTCGTCGTGCATGCCCATTTCAGCTTTTGTTGTGGGTGTGATGATGGGTTGTGGGAACTTTTCGTTCTCTCTCATACCATCGGGCAAACGTACACCGCAGATTTCTCGTACACCGGACTTGTAAGCTCTCCATGCACTGCCACAGAGATAACCGCGAACTATCATTTCAACAGCAAAACCTTGACACATGACTCCGACCGTCACCATAGGGTCGGGAGTGGCAAGTTTCCAATTGGGACAAATATCTGTCGTGGCATCGAGAAACTTTGCTGCTATCTGATTGAGCATTTGTCCTTTGTAGGGAATACCTTCGGGCAAGACCACATCGAAAGCCGATATACGGTCTGTTGCCACCATTACTAATTTCTCTCCGCCGATATTGTACACATCGCGTACTTTTCCATGATATACGCTCGTTTGTCCGGGTAAATTGAAATCTGTTCTTGTCAATGCTTTCATTGTGGTTGGTTTTTATGGATGAATAATGTTTTGTGCTTGATTTGTCGTTTGTTCTTTTTTCTGCCGTTCTTTCTTCGCTTTGTCTTCAAACTTTTCGTAAGCTTCGACTATGCGTGTCACCAGTTTGTGACGAACAATGTCTTTCTTGTTCAGTTCCACGAATGCGATACCTTTCACCTTGTGCAATATCTTCATGGCTTGCAACAAGCCTGATGTTTGCGAAGCCGGCAGGTCTATTTGTGTCAAATCGCCCGTCACTATCATTTTCGTATTCATACCCATACGTGTCAGAAACATCTTGATTTGTTGTGTAGTCGTGTTTTGTGCTTCATCGAGTATGACTACGGCATCGTTGAGCGTGCGTCCTCGCATGAATGCCAAAGGCGCGATTTGTATGATGTTCAGTTCCATGTATTCCTTCAGCTTGGCAGGAGGAATCATGTCTTGCAACGCGTCGTACAAAGGTTGCAGATAGGGGTCTATTTTCTCCTTCATATCGCCGGGTAGAAAACCGAGCTTTTCTCCGGCTTCCACAGCGGGACGACTGAGTATGATTTTCTTGATTTCCTTATTCTTCAGAGCACGTACAGCCAATGCTATGGCTGTATAAGTCTTGCCCGAGCCGGCGGGGCCTACGGCAAATATCATATCGTTTTCGGCAAAAGCCTTGACGAGTTTTTGTTGATTATCGCTACGAGGAATGATGGGTTTCCCGTTTACACTGAAAACTATGGCTTCGCCTGTGTGTCCGTTATAGAGAGGATTGCCTTTAAGGATGCCGAGTATTTCTTCTTCGTTGAGACTATTGTATGTGGCGCAATGTTTTTCGAGTGCTGTTGCAGCTTCTTCGAATGCACACATTTCTTCTTCATCGCCCATCACTTTGATGACATTTCCGCGTGCCACGATACGCAATTTCGGGAAAAGGGCTTTTATCATCTGCATGTTTGCATTGTTTACACCGTAAAACAATACGGGGTCGACGTCTTCCAATACGATATGTTTCTCTATCATTCGGCTTTGGTATCCTTTCTTTCTTAATTTGCCACAAAAATAAGTATAACTTTTCAGTCGGCATTAAACGCCATCGCTTATTTTCAAAGCCTCACAAAGAAGTAGCAACACCTATCCCGAATAGAAAAAACAATCGAAAACAATCGCAACAACAAGGACCGAAAACAGTCGCAAAAAAACACACGGGTTCATGTTCTTTACAAGCAACTACGAACTGTATATTTATACAATAAACACGCCTTTTTCTGCATATTTATGCAATGAAAAGCCCGTTTTACCGTGCAAGAAATAGCTTACATACCCTGTTTTTCTACTTTGAAGAAGCCTTGAAAAATCAATCTTTCGACGAAGGAAAAAACGCGCTACGACGCCTTCTCGATGCGATTATGTTGTTAACATTCTTTGACGCTGTTGTCATCGCGATAGCAACATGTTCTTATCGCGATAG
>JBGXXU010000043.1:0-8152 GCA_041814865.1 Phocaeicola sp.
TGGCTCCGTTTTATATAGACGACACATATCCCGTAAGACTTTATCCTATATTGAAAGAATATAATGGTTGGAAACAGATAGAAGCAAGCGAATTGTTGTCGCTTGTAGATACGTCTCGTTTTCTGGTTGGGAATGAAAATACTGAGATTTCGGGAAAAACTTATGGAGAAGTGTATGACTTATTCATGAGAGAGCTTACTGTCGGCGGATTTAGTAAAATAGTTCTTTCCGATATACGTCGGCTTCCCGTCAAACCGGATATTCTTCTGACTTACAAACAAGCCTGCCGAAATTTTGATACGATGTGCGTCTGCTTGTTGCATCTCGAAGATTGCGGTACATGGATAATTGCTTCTCCCGAATTACTACTCTCTGCAAACAGAGAAAAAGGGAAAACCGTTGCTCTGGCAGGTACGAAACTCCGACAACAAGACGTAAATACGTCATGGGACGAAAAGAACATCTGCGAACAGTCTATCGTTTGCCATTATATTGAGGAGGTTTTGAAACAATGTGCCGATGAGATAACCTGTTCTACCACTCGAGATGCCAAAGCCGGAAATCTATTGCACCGTAAAACAGAGTTTGATTTTACGCTCAAAGAGAATATTGCATTGGGTGATTTGCTCTTTTCGTTGCATCCTACACCTGCTGTTTGCGGATTACCCAAGCAAAAGACTTATGATTTCATTGTAGCCAATGAAGGATATCGACGTGGTTATTATTCAGGTTTCTTCGGACGGTTAAATGTCGAAAGTGTGACGGAACTTTATGTCAATTTGCGTTGTATGCAAGTGCACGTGGATGGAATCACACTTTACGGAGGAAGCGGTTTGCTTTCTTCTTCGGAGAAAGAAAGCGAGTGGAACGAGATTAATCGTAAGATGGATACCATCGGTAGTGTGATAGTGACTGCCGAATAGTCTTAAAAATATGTACACAGACAAAAAGAATATATTGCAACTGACGGCTTTGTTGAAAGCACACGGTATCAAACGCATAGTACTTTGTCCGGGTAGTCGGAACATTCCTTTGATACAAACATTTGCCAATGTCGAGGATTTTACTTGTTATTCAGTGGTAGACGAACGGAGTGCAGGATATTTTGCATTAGGTTTGGCTTTGCACGAAGGAATTCCTGTGGCTGTATGTTGTACTTCGGGAACGGCGTTGCTCAATCTCTATCCTGCAGTTGCCGAAGCGTATTATCAGCAAATTCCGTTGTTGGTGATTTCTGCCGACCGTCCTGCTGCTTGGATAGGGCAGATGGATGGACAAACATTGCCCCAACCGGGTGTTTTCGGCGATTTGATAAAACATTCCGTAAATCTTCCTGAAGTGCACGATGAAGAAGAGGCTTGGTATTGCAATCGTATGATAAACGAAGCTATTCTCGAATTGACGCATCGAGGAAAAAGACCTGTGCATATCAATGTCCCAATCAGTGAACCTTTCTTTTTATTGCCTGTGGATACCTTGCCCGAGGAGCGGGTTATTACTCGTTATGAAGGTTTGAATATGTATCACCGAGATTATACGGAGTTGATAGAGCGCTTGAACGGTTATAAGAAACGAATGGTTATAGCAGGACAGATGAATCTGATTTATCTGTTTGATAAAAAATACATCAAGCCTTTGTCCAAACATTTCGCTTGGCTCACGGAGAATATCAGTAACAGAGTGGTTCCGACGCAAGCCGTGAAAAATATAGACCCTTTACTTTGCTCCATGAATGCCGAAAAAATGTCGCAAATGAAACCCGATTTGTTGATAACTTATGGGGGACATGTCATATCCAAACGTTTGAAAGCTTTCTTGCGCAAACATAAGCCACAAGAACATTGGCATATCAGTGAAAACGGAGAAGTTATGGATTTGTATGGTTCTTTGACTACTGTCATCGAGATGAATCCTTTTGCTTTTTTTGAAAAAATAGCCCCTCTGCTTGATAACACGGTTAGTACTTATCCACAGACATGGGGAGAACTGTCTAAGAGTGTAAACAATGTTCCTTTTGCTTATTCGGAAATGTATGCGGTGGGAGAGGTTGTTACCCGATTGACATCCATGGCTTCTTTGCATTTGGCAAATAGTTCAGTAGTGCGTTATGCGCAGTTCTTTCCTATAAATGAAGAAGTAGAAATTCTTTCCAATCGTGGTACCAATGGTATAGAAGGCTCTCTTTCCACAGCTATCGGTTATGCTACCGTATCCGAAAAACTCAATTTCATATTGATAGGCGATTTGAGTTTTTTCTATGATATGAATGCTTTATGGAATAGCAATTATGGAAGCAATTTACGCATCTTATTGCTGAACAATAATGGTGGAGAGATTTTCAAAGCTTTACCCGGATTGAAATTGAGCGAGAAAGGAGAACGTTTCGTATTGGCACCGCATAAAGCTACGGCAAAAGCTTGGGCAGAAGATAGGGGATTTGTTTATTATGAAGCGCGGAATAAGGAAGAATTTGATGAACTGATTCCTGTCTTTACAGACCCTTCCATCACGTCTCGTCCTATTTTATTGGAAGTCTTTACCGATAAAGATGAGGATATAGAGGCATTAAAACTATATTATCACAACTTAAAACAATAAATATGACACAAAGAGAATGGAAAACCATCAAAGAGTATCAAGATATACGCTTTGAGTTTTATAATGGCATAGCAAAGATTATAATAAACAGACCACGCTATCGCAATGCTTTTACACCAACTACGACTACCGAATTGAGCGATGCAATGTATTATTGTCGCGAATGCCAAGACATCAATGTGGTGATATTGACAGGCGAAGGAGATAAGGCTTTTTGTAGTGGTGGAGATATGAATGTCAAAGGACATGGAGGATATATCGGTACGGATGGAGTGGCACGGTTGAATGTGCTGGATGTGCAAAAACAAATACGCTCCTTACCAAAACCTGTAATTGCGATGGTCAACGGTTTTGCTATTGGTGGCGGGCATGTCTTGCATGTAGTTTGTGATTTGACGATTGCCTCGGAGAATGCTATTTTCGGACAAACGGGTCCGAGAGTGGGTAGTTTCGATGCGGGGTTCGGTTCTTCGTATTTGGCGCGTATCGTGGGGCAGAAGAAAGCAAGAGAGATTTGGTTTCTCTGTCGTCAATACTCGGCACAAGAGGCGTTGGAGATGGGATTGGTGAACAAAGTTGTTCCTTTCGACCAATTGGAAGACGAAACTGTGGCATGGGCAGAACAAATGATGCAGCATAGTCCTTTGGCACTTCGTATGATAAAAGCCGGACTCAATGCCGAATTGGACGGACAAGCAGGTATACAAGAGTTGGCAGGCGATGCCACTATGCTTTATTATATGACGGAAGAAGCGCAAGAAGGAGGGAAGGCTTTCCTTGAAAAGCGAAAACCGGATTGGTCTAAGTATCCTAAGTTCCCCTAAAACCGTTTCTCGGCAAAGGACATTTCCTTTCCATACTCGATTTGATGGATTCCCACATGGAAAAAACTCTTTTTTCCATGTGGGAATCTTGTATTTTGTCGAGTGAAAACGATTTTTCATGTGTACTATTCTTTGTTACATATGGGAATACGCTTGTTTCGAATGAAAACATTGTTTTGCGTGAAGAACAGAGATGCTGTAAAGCAAATGTTCTGTGCTTTTTATTATCAATACGATGAAAAGACCAGGAATGTAACATTGGTTACAATAAAAGAAGATAAGAGTATCTACCTTTGTTTCACCAAAATAACATAGAAACCCATTAAAGATTAAAGTTATGAGTGAATTGATAGATAACTCTTCGCAACGAAAAGAAATGTTGCGTCACCTCTTGTTGAGATTGCATGAAGGTGAAAATCCCGAAGTTTTGCGTAAACGCTTGACGGAAGTTTTGTCTTCCATACCGTACAATGAAGTAGTGGAAGTTGAGCAGGAGCTCATTGATAGCAACGCTTTGACAGAGGCGGAAATTCTTGACTTCTGCGATTTGCATACAGCTGTTCTCGACGGGAGCATCAATACGGAAAATGTCGCCGAAGTTCCGTCCGGACATCCTGTGGATACTTTTAAGCAGGAAAACCGAAAAGTGGAAGAAATCCTGGCTAAAGTTCGTGAGTGGATGACGGCATTGCCTGCCGTATCGGATGCGGATATTCCTGCTTTTCTCTTGGTGTTGAAACAAATGCTCAATTCGCTTTCGGATTTGGAAAAGCATTATAAACGCAAAGAATATCTGCTGTTTCCTTATCTTGAAAAGTATGAGATAACAGGACCTCCCAAAGTGATGTGGGGAAAACACGATGAAATACGCGATTTGTTGAAAGCCGCACACGAGGCAACCCATGCGAGCATTGAGCGTGTCGAAGAATTGAAATCCATTGCAGATTTGATTATAACTCCGTTGACAGACTTGATAGAGGGCATGATTATGAAAGAAGAACAAATCCTTCTGCCGATGTGTTTGGATACGTTGAACGAGGAAGAGTGGTTCAGAATTTATCAAGAAACATCAGAATTTGGTTATTGCTTGTACGACCCGCAAAACGAATGGATACCAAGTGGTGTAAAGGTGGAAAAAGCGGAATATGTTTCTGCAGATGCGGTACGTCTTTCATCGGGAGCTTTTCATATAGAAGAATTGGAGGCCTTGTTTGTGCACTTGCCCATCGATTTGACTTTTGTGGATAAGAACGATAAAGTTCGCTTCTTCTCTCATAGCCCCAAACGTATATTCGAGCGCAACCGTTCTATTATAGGACGTGATGTACGTATGTGTCATCCTCCCGGCAGTGTGCATATTGTAGAGCAAATCATCAATGACTTCAAGAGTGGAAAAGAAAACAAAGCTTCCTTCTGGTTGTCTAATTTTCAAGGTCGTTTTGTCACCATAGATTATACTGCAGTCAGAAGCAAAGAAGGAGAATACTTGGGCGTGTTGGAAGTAACACAGGATATTACGGCTCTCAGACAACTGACAGGAGACCAAAGATTGCTTTCTTATGAAAAGAAGTGACGAGTTGATTACTCCCGACACAAAGGTTGCTGCCCTTTTGGAACGATATCCCGTGTTGGAGGAAACCCTTATAAAAACCGTACCTGCTTTTTCAGCCTTACGCAATCCTTTTTTGCGTAAAACCGTGGCAAGGGTTACATCTTTGCAACAAGCGGCAAAGGTAGGTGGAGTAGATGTCGTGGACTTGGTCAATAGCTTGCGAAAAGTTGTCGGGCAGGAAACTTTGGGAAATATCTTTTATGATGAAGAACTCGCTATTCCGTTTTCTTCATCGGAACTCGATGCGTGGAAAATGCGTGTCACAAAGTCTTTGGATGTTCGTCCGTTGTTGGAGCAGGGTATACATCCGAAAGATATGATACGCGAAGCCGCAGAAAGTTTGTCCGGACAAGAATGTCTGGAATTTGTAACAGGGTTTATTCCTACTCCGTTGATAGAATTGTTGCAACAACAAGGTTTTGCCGTAAAGGTCTTTGTAGATTCTCCTGCGGAAGTGAGAACTTATGTTGTGCGTGGTTAATCTTCGCATTTGCTGACAGTGTTATCTGTTCGGCGGTCTAAGATAGAGGTGTACGTGAGTTGTACTCATCTTTCGATGAGGTATGACTCACGTATATTTATTTGTTCTGTTGCAGGAGAACCTCTACTTTTGTTGAGCATAAATTAAAATGTGCTCATGCTTACTTATCGAATAGTTCCGAAGAAACTGTACTTCAAATCGCCTGCGGAGACTTCGCGAGGAGTATATACCGTTCGTACTGTATGGTATGTGGTTCTGACGGATACGAAAACCGGACGTGTGGGAATAGGCGAGTGTGCTCCTTTGCCACAGTTGAGTTGCGATGATATTCCCGATTATGAAGACATTTTGCATCAATGCTGTTCTCAAGCTACGCGAAGCAGCGAGATAGATAAAGCGAAGATGCGTCATTATCCCTCTATGTTGTTTGGATTGGAAACTGCTTTTCTGCATTTGCAAAGAGGCAGTTGCAGACTTTTCGATACGTCTTTTTCCAATGGTGAACAATGTATTCCTATCAATGGACTGATATGGATGGGAAGTTATGATGAGATGGCAAAACAAATAGAGGAGAAGCTGAAACAAGGTTTTACTTGTTTGAAGCTTAAAATCGGTGCCATAGATTTCGAGCGGGAATTGGATTTATTGCGGCGCATACGCGCTGCCTTCTCGCCATCGGAAGTAACATTGCGTGTAGATGCCAATGGAGCTTTTGATATAGAAGATGCTTTGCTTAAACTGAAAGCTTTGAGTGTTTACGAATTGCATTCCATCGAACAACCGATACGTGCAGGACAACACACCGTAATGAGAGAACTTTGCAAACAGACGCCGATACCCATTGCGCTGGACGAAGAACTGATAGGAGTATGCCGATACGGAGAAAAAGCCTCTTTACTGGATACCATTTCTCCTCAATACATCATTCTTAAACCTTCTTTGCACGGAGGAATATCCGGTTGCGAGGAGTGGATAGAGTTGGCAAAAGAGCGAGGGATAGGTTATTGGATAACTTCGGCTTTGGAAAGTAACGTAGGGCTGAATGCCATCGCGCAATGGTGTGCCACGCTTTGTCCGAAAATACCGCAAGGTTTGGGAACGGGAGGTTTGTTTGTAGAAAATATGGAAATGCCGATATACTTGCGAGGAGAAAACCTATTGTATAATAAGAATGCGGAGGAACCCGACTTTTCAAACTGGTTGTCATGAAAGAGACACGAATCACGGATATCGAAAGACAATCTTTCCTGTTGAATGGAGAACTTTGCGATAAGGAAAGAGTGAACAGACTGTACGACGCATGCTTGTCTGTTTGCGGGACGGAGTGTTTCGAGCATGAAGTCTTGGCTTTTCTGAAAGAGTGGTTTTCGGAGAAACCAACAATAACCGTGCAAACATCCGGTTCTACCGGCATCCCGAAAGTTTGCGAAGTGGAAAAAAGAAAAATGATAAACAGTGCAGTCATGACGCTGGATTTCTTGGCATTGAAAACTGGCGACGAAGCATTGCTATGTATGCCCGTAAAGTACATTGCCGGCAAAATGATGGTGGTGCGTGCTTTGACAGGAGGACTTTCCTTGCGAACGGTAGTCCCATCTGCTCATCCATTGCAAGGATTGTCCGTAGTGCCGGACTTTCTGGCGATGACACCCATGCAGCTTTTTGAAACTTTGAACATCCCCGACGAGTATGATACATTGCGCAGAGTGAGACATACCATCGTAGGCGGAGGAGCGGTGAGTGTCGACTTGCAACGTCGCTTGGCGGATTTTCCAAACTTTCTTTGGAGTACTTATGGTATGACGGAAACGCTTTCGCACATAGCCATGCGCAGATTGAATGGCGATGTGGCTTCGGACGATTATATGCCTTTGTCGGGAGTGAGCGTATCGCTGTCTCGATACGGTACGCTGATAGTGGACGCACCATTGTTGACAGACGCACCGCTGCTTACGAACGACTTGGCTGTGATAAACGAGAACGGTAGCTTTCGCATCTTGGGGCGTACAGACAATGTCATCAACACGGGTGGAGTGAAAGTACAGGCAGAAGAAGTCGAAAATCTTTTGAGTACGGAATTGAAGGCTTTTTGTATTACTTCGGTTGTGGACGAGAAACTGGGAGAAGCCATCGTACTATTGTTGGAAGGCGATGAACAGGAGCGTATATCGGCAGATGTTTGGGAGCGAATGCCCCGTTATTGGCAGCCGAAACATATTTTCTTTGTCGAAAAACTACCTCTTACGCCTACCGGAAAAGTAAACAGAGCACAAGCCAAAGCGTTGGCTGAAAAAATACACAGTCGTGATTGCAGATAACAATCATTCGGTTTTTGCGCATATATCATCTCTTTTTGACTGGCATGGGCTTTTGTCTGTTTCTGCATAAATATACACTCCCTCTTGTACCTCGTCAACTCATAAACTTAGAACTTCAAAATTGGCAACATGTTGCCAATTTGATAACAACATGTACGTAAGTTGATAGCATCATGTTGCTATCGCGATAAGAACATGTTGCTATCGCGATGACAACAGCGTCAAAGAATGTTAACAACATAATCGCATCGAGAAGGCGTCGTAGCGCGTTTTTTCCTTCGTCGAAAGATTGATTTTTCAAGGCTTCTTCAAAGTAGAA
>JBGXXU010000044.1:0-12195 GCA_041814865.1 Phocaeicola sp.
ATTCTTTGACGCTGTTGTCATCGCGATAGCAACATGTTCTTATCGCGATAGCAACATGATGCTATCGACTTGACAACATGTTGTTATCAAATCGGCTATATGTATATAATTTGAAGGGGCGAGTTTTTGAGTTGACGAGGTACGAGAGGAAGTGTTTATTTATACAGAAACTGTCGCAGGTTTTATATATCGCAGATGGGAAGAGACCGAGAAAAATCGTCTCACATTATTGCATTCAATAGCTAAAAACTTATTTTTGCGGATATTGAACATTGTTATCTCGGGCAACGACCGCATAGCTATCCTCTCGTACTCGAAACAGGCAAACGGAGAACCTTATGAAACTACTAAGAAACAGTATCGTGCTTTTATGCCTTCTGACTTGCGTCGGTTCTCTTTCGGCGCAAGGATACAAAGCCTTGATGGCAGAAGCACAAAAAAGGACAAATGATACAAACACCGCATCGGCGAAAGAAAAAGAAGTCTTCGAACTGTATCGGCTCGCATTCTCTGCTTATCCCGACAGCATCACCCCCGACGACCGTTATTCTTTTACACGTCTGGCTACGACAGTCGGCGAGTACGACCACGCTTTCAAACATTTGACACTGCTCATTCACGAAAAAGACAACTACGGTCTCCCCTTTTGGGACGTGGTAACGGATAATTCCTCCAAAGAAATATACGCTCCTTTGCAAAGCGACCCTCGTTGGGGAAAGTTGGTTCAAGAAGCCGAAAAAGTTCGTACCGTATTTTATACCCGACTGAACGAAACGGAAAAGGAATTCTTTGCCGTGGCTGACGGACTCTCCATGAGCAGCGATGGAAAGACACTTTACCGCCAACTGCGCAATCACCATGTCTATCTGCCCAAAAAACAACAAAACTACTCCATACGCTTTGCCCTCAACGACAGCATACGTACATCTTACTTCGTACATCTGCCCAAGGAATACAACCCGCAAAAAGCATATCCCGTCTTATTCTTTTTGCATGGAGCCGTACGGTATAACTCATTGCTGGAATATCAGACACCCGAAATAAATCTGTACGACTGGAACCGTTTCTACACGAAATATGCCGACAAGCATCAAGTCATTCTCGTTTTCCCGCGCGGCAACCGTCAATACAACTGGATGCTATCCGACGACGGTTTCTTCATGGTACCCGACATCATTCGCCAACTGAAAAAAGCACTCAATATAGACGATAACAAGATATTCGTCAGCGGACACTCCAACGGTGCAACGGGAGCTTTCTCTTATCTGATGAAACAACCCACGCTATTTGCCGGTTTTTACGGTTTCAACACACATCCGAAAGTTTATACCGGCGGTACGTTTATAGAAAATGCGCTCAACCGCTCTTTCGTCAACTTCTCCACCGACATGGACTATTACTATCCGCCACAAGCGAACGACACGCTGAACGTTTTGATGAAAGCAATAGGTGCAGAATATTCCGACCATCGTTTCAACGGTTTTCCGCACTGGTTTCCGAAGTTCGACGAGTCCGAACCGGCATACGTCGCACTCTTTGCAGATTTGGCGAAACGCACTCGGCAGCCATTCCCTGCAAAACTCACATGGGAATGCGACGACGAACGTTACGGAGCCATAGATTGGCTGAGCGATATTCGTCTCGATACGCTTGCTACGCGTGCCGATTGGCACAAGAACACGAATTTTCGCATCAGGAAATGGCTTGAATACGATAAGACAGAAGAAGACAAACTCATCAGCAAGGATACGGATATTCCTGCTTTCGCCTTTCCGCGTCGCTCCGGGAAAATCACGGCAACGTATCAGGACAATGTATTCAGACTATATACTTCGTGCGTGAAGGCTTTTCGCATCAACATTTCTCCGGAAATGATAGACATGGACAAAAAAGTAAAAGTGTACGTAAACGACAAACTCGCCTTTCACGATAAAGTAAAATACGACGTCCCATACATGTTGAAACAATTCCGCAAAGAATACGACAAACAACAACTCTGGGTAAGCCAAATACTAATAACCTTCTAAATCTTCCTATCATGACTCGCAAAAAACGTGTAGCATACATTATCTCGTTCTTCGTTGTCTTCGGGCTTCTCTCCATTCCCGTCTTGTTGGGATGGTACAGAATAGGCGACGCGATTTGCATGTCCATCGGTTGCGTCATTGCAGAGGGCGTGGGACAATACATCAAGCGTCGTTTCAAGGAGCGCAAGAACAAGTAAGTCGCTCATCGGCAAACCATGCAGTCCCTATGCAAGTCGTTCTCCGACTTGCTCGTCCGTTCTATTTATACATTAGCCACTTCGCCGCGGCGAAGTGGCTTTCTTGTCCCTAAGCTTGTGCCTCCGCGCAAACTTCAGGCTTGTTCCCTCCGTCGGCGATAACCTCAGCAGCAAAGGGTATTAACATCAAGAAGCCCTCGTGAGGGCTTCTTGAAAGAATTTGGAGAGCAAAAAGAGAGGCTTTCCTGTCGCTTTCGGCGGTGTGACAAAATCACACACTTCTCCCGATATCGCGATGTCGGAATCCGCGCATCGACATCACATCTTATACACCACCGTACTGTATTTGCCCAATCGAACGTACTGTTTTCCATCGACAGTCTTGCTTTCTACCGTGCCTTGTACGGCAACAGCTTTTTGCACCGTGTCGGTAAGCGGAAGTTCGATGGTTGTACTGCCGAAGTTGTGCAATACCAGCATGCGCTCCGTGCCTTTGGTCATGTACCAGGCAGCAAGCTGTCTGTAAGCCGTATTCGACTCGTTGTAGACACCGTGTTGCTCCATCGTACCTTCTGCCAATGCCGGATAAGTATTGCGCAGACGGGTAAATGTACGGTAAGCATGGAGCAGAGATTGCGTATCTGCTTCTTGTTTCGCAACGGAAGTAGATGCCAACATAGCCCGGTCTATCTTATCCCCGTATGTAGAGGTGAGGTCTGTGGTGTACTTGTCGCCCCA
The DNA here is from genome assembly GCA_041814865.1 of Phocaeicola sp. GTDB lineage: Bacteria > Bacteroidota > Bacteroidia > Bacteroidales > Bacteroidaceae > Phocaeicola. The sequence goes on from JBGXXU010000044.1 coordinate 2,963, forward strand.
AGGCATGGAAGAGCGTACCCACTCGTCGCCATTGTTTTTCACACCGTAAAGCCCCAGTTCTTCTCCATAATATATATAGGGTTCGCCCGAGGAAGTGAGCAGAACAGCCGCAGCCAAACGAAGTTTACCGGCATCGCGTCCCAACTTGGAAGCAGCACGGTCTTCGTCGTGATTGGTCAATTTCGTTGCGGCAATGTAATCCGCGCGACGAGCCGCATATTCCTGACGATAACCCACAATGTCTTTGGCAAAAGCGAAACCCTGTCCGTTGTTGATAGCCCATTCCAAACGATACCAGAACGAGAACTCGAAATAAGCCGGCAATCCCGCATAGTAAGGAGCCACGACATTGTGCTCGGAAAGCACTTCGCCCACCATATAGAGGTTGTCCGTATTGCCTTTCGACTTGTAATAAGGGTTCAACGCATCGTAAAACGCACGAAGGAAACGCGGATTTTCGTCCGAAGTCTCGTTGTGGTAGATGTGTTTCACGGCATCGAGGCGGAAACCGTCCACGCCACTGTCTATCCAGCCTTTGGCAGAAGCCACCACTGCCTGGAAAGCAGGCGAAGCCGTGACATTGCTCACCTTGCCATAGTTCAGGTCGGCAAAACTGCTTGTCCAAAAGCCCGAATGGTAATACGTCATGTTCATGGTACTGAATACGATGTTTTGCGGGTCTTGGTTCGTGAGCGTGAAAGGTTGTCCCATCGTCAGCTTTTGTCCTGCCGATGCGCCGTATTTCGTTCCTCCGTCCCAAGTGCTATTGCTGGTACGAATGAGAAAGCCCCAATCCGAAGAGAAATCCACAGAGAGTTCGTATTTGTTGTTGCCTTTGTCGTAAAACTTCTTGATAGTGCCATTGCCGAAGTAAAGGTATTTCGCACCCGACGTACCTGTATCGGGATTGTCGGCATCGACGGTTGTGGTTTCCGTCACCGTAACCGTCGGCGATGCGGCATTGCTCCAGTCCAGCACGAATTTCAGTTTCCCCTTCACCGTGCTATTGCTGCCGGTGTACACGTACCACTCGTTTGCCACATAACCGCTCGCTCCCTGCGTAGCTATCATGTCTATTTTTCCGTCGGCAATATCCTTTTTCGGGTCGTTCGAAAAAGAATAATACTGTCTGTACGGCGAAGTCGCAGACACAGCTCCCTCTTTGAACCAAGGGTGTTCCGTGCTGGTGTGGTTGAGCACATAGTCCAGATAAATCCTGATACCGCGTTTTTTTGCTTCCGCAACCAATGTTTTGAAATCGTTCATCGTACCGAAACGCGTATCTATGGCATCATAGTCTTTCACATCATAACCGTGATACGAAGGCGACGGATGTATAGGCGATAGCCAAACGGCTTGCACACCAAGCGCATCAAGATAGTCCAACTTTTCTGTCAATCCGCGCAAATCGCCGTACTTGTCGCCATCGGCATCTGCAAAGGAATAGACCAAAGCCTGATAAGAGATATTACCGCGCTTCTGATTGTCCCATGTATCGGGCGAAGCCGTTACACTTGCCCACGCCACGGGCGTCGGTGCCGGTGGTACGGGTACATCGTTCTTTTCCGAACAGGAAGAGAGGTTTATTGCTCCCAAAGTAAAGAGCAGTACTCCCAAAAAGTTTTGCAATGTTTTCATGTTGTTGCTTTATTAAATGAAGGGAAATAGAAAGGATGAAATCAGTGCGCAGACACTCGTCCGTTCCGAAATAAAAAATACGGTTGTTTCCTCGTACTTTGCGAACGTAGAAAATTCATCTTTCCGAATGTGTGTCGTCAACCCGTATACGTATGTCACGTATCGCGATGGCTGACGCGTCAAAGAAAGTCAACGAAATAATCGTATCGTGGAGGCATTGTCGCACGTTTTTTCTGTGCAAAATTCGCCTGGTCGAGACCCTTTTATTACGTAAGGCAAGGGTATCTCCCTTGCCTTACGAACTCATGTTCGAGGAGTCATCCCGAACACATATTATTTCTTTTGCAACGTACAGTGATAGTTGCGTGCATCGTTCACATCGAGCGTGATAATATAGCTGCCCGCTTGTACGGGAATGTTCGCTCCGTTGTTCGTTGTCAGTTTGTCCAACGTACCGCCCAGATTGATTTCCCACGAATCGTTGGCACGGAATTTCAAATCACCGTCTACCAAATCGACATTGATATCCCATTTCTGAGTAGTAACATCGAATGCCATCGGTGTGGAGCCGCCCCAACCTTTGGGTGTTGCGCTACCGATGATACCCCACTCCACAGCCAAGAGCGAAACAGACTTCTTCGCATGGTCTACCGTGATTTGGTAATAACCTTCTTCGGGCTTAAACTTATTGTTCGCACCTTTGCTCAAACCTTCTCCAAGCTTGGTCAATACGGTAGCATCGTATTTTTCCGTTTTGTTCACCTGGAATACAAATTCATTTCTCAGATAAGCGAAACCTTTGTACACACCCGCATCGTCTACCAAAGCCAATGTCTTGACAACAGTACCTTCGTCTGCCAATGTGATATAAGGAGCATACATCATAGGCGTGATTTTGTACGTGTACTCCAGCATGTTCAACTCTATTTTGTAATACTTCGCACCATCGCTTGCCGGCATTTTGAATGCACCCGCATCCGTATTCACCAGTGTACCTTCGAGCGACTCGTCGCCATTCTTCACAACACCGAGTGCTGTAGCACCGTCGCCGCTCTCGAGTACCGATTGCGGAGCTATCTTGAACCAAAAGTCTTCGCGCGTGCCATCCGCTTTCACCGGAGCTTCGATGGTTGCCACAAAAACAGGGTCTTCGTACACATCTTTACCACTGTGCGCGAACTTACCGCTTCCGTCTTGGAAATTCCAACCGTTGTTCGTTCCCACTACATAGTAAGCCGATTCGATGACCGGTGCTTCGGGTATTGCTTTTACTTCGACAGCCGCTGCCTTGGCACGTATGGCTTGTCCGTTGTTGAGTACTACAACCTGTCCTTCCGCCTGCATACCACGTTCCACCGGACGACGTCCGTAAAACGATACAAGCAAGTCTTGCAGTTCGCTTTTCGCCACTTTGCCGTCCTTGCTCATCTTGAGCGTTTTTGTAACCGGGTTTCCTCCCAATGTGATGTCTTTGAAAAAAGTCATTTCAAAAGCCGTTGCTCCCGTCGGGACCGTGAACGTACATACTTGTACGGAGTCTGCCGTAGTAGCACCCAAGTCTACCGTAGCAACAGCCTTGGTAGAAAATCCCAATGCTTCTGCCGCCGCTTCCTGTTCCCAAGCCTGAGGTGCAGCCACATCTGTGTTGAAATCTTCGTTACAGCCGGTGAGCAATGCACCTGCCATAAACATTCCATATATAAATATCTTCTTCATAATGCATTTCTGTTTTATCGACAAACGGTTGAGGAAAGACAGACACGAGGGAAGATTTCATCCGCCCGTATCTGCGTTTCCTCCGATTGTCACATTACTCTATCTTACCTGTTCCTTTCGTAAAGTTGATGTACAGTTTCTGACCTGCAGTAGCCGAAACACGGCCTTGGTCTCCACCCGTACCACGATATTCCAGCTTACCGCTTAACACCATAAACTCGCTCTTCCACCAGTCCACACCCGAAATATCGTCGATGTTCAGGTTCACACAAGCACGTACACCGCCATCGTCAGCCGTTACCGCACTTGCAAAAGGTTGGGAAACGAAATCGCTATCGCCATCCGCAGGTACGGTGAAGAGATTGTTCGCATCCACTTCCCATTTGCCACCGTTTGCCTTACCGAAGAGATATACATTCGGCTCTGCGAAGTACACGGTATAAGCCAGTTTACTACCTGCTACCACAGCTTTCACCACGACCAGATACCAACCGCCTTTGGTTACCTTGATATTGTCTGTTCCTGTGATGCCTGCGCTTGCCAAGTCTTTGATGGTAGCGTTCATACCGAATTGACCGCCATCCCACTCTTTCGCTTCGTTGAACTTGATTTCTTTACCTGCAGGCAAGTAGACCACACGCCAGAACAAGTCGGGGTTGCTGTGTACCGGCACCATTGCCAACGCTTTGCTCCAATCCCATCCCACCAAGTCGCCGATGATGTGCATTGCTTTCGGCATTTCTACCGGTGGCAAAGCATAATAAGCCAGCACGCGAGGCAGTTTCACCACATTGGAGTAGATAGTACTCTTCTCTGTATTGGCAGCAGAAGGTATGACAGACTTCACGCGTACATATACAGCTGTTTCATAAGGATAATCCGCTTCGCCCTTATCGCTCAAGCTCGACAATGCCACTGCAAACTCGGCAGCAGGTACGTTCATCTTGGCTGTGTGATGTACGGTAGCCAGTTCTTTGTAAGCCCCTTCCGTATTGAAGCCGTCTTCCGTCAAAGCTATTTGCATGGTATAAGCCGCCGGTGCGGTATAACCGTAATTGGCTTGCGAACAAGTGAACTCCAAAGTCGCAGAATTCTCCAAATCATACAAGTTGTTCACATATACCGGCGTGTTGAGGACAAAAGTCGTCGGGTCCTGATATACCGGATTAGAATCTCTATCGCTACTGCAAGCAGTAAAACCTACCACTGCCAGCAGAAGTGCGACTATACTGTTTATCTTTTTCATATTCAAAACTGTTTTAGATGGTAAGGGTTATTTATTACCGTTATATCCGGGATTTTGCACCAAGAGATAGTTGGCGTTCATCTCTTCTGCCGGAATGGGGAAGATGTTACGAGTTACATCGAAATTGGAACCGGCTTTCACGCCATTTTTCCATGACCAAACATAATCGTTGCTGTATCCGCCGAACTTACCGAAACGTATCAAGTCTATACGACGGCGACCTTCGAAGTAAAACTCTTTTTGCCATTCGTTCAGGATTTCCTGTTTGGTGTAAGCCATTTGTTTCGCAGCATTTGCACGTGTACGCAGCGCGTTGATGGCATCTGCCACTTCTGTCGTACTCTTTTCACCATTCGCACGGAACTTAGCTTCTGCATAAGTGAGGTAAGCCTCTGCCACACGCATCAAAGGCACATCTGTATCGGCAAACTTGGTGTCGCTACCGCTCGTTCCCGTAGAATAAAGCCCCGTCCATTTCAAACAGCTGTAACCATCCTTGAATGTGCCGATTTTCGTGTTTTCAAACTTGCGGTCTGCGCTATAAAACATGGCACGGTCGTCCTTAGCAATTTTAATCATGTCTGCTGCAGTTTTCACATCGGCAGTTGTCGCTTCCGTATTTTCCGGAACAAAAGTTTTAATCAACTCCGGACGACAACGATTACCGCCCCAAGCCTCAGAAGTTCCCCACGAACCTGTGTTGGCTGTCATATCCGAGTTGCGAGTAGAAGCAATAAGGAAGGTACTACCCGAATAAGAGAAGGTTTTGATACCGTCTTGCAATACGGGCAATATCATTTCGTTTTGTGCGCCGTTCGTATGATTGTCGCCCATGAACAGATAAGCGTAGTTGGGAGTCAGCGTATAACCGGCGTCCATTACTTTCTTGGCATATTCTGCTGCCTTGTCCCACTGTGCTGTACCTGTATATACTTCGGCATTGAGGTACAAACGAGCCAGCAGCATCCATGCCGCAGCTTTGTCTGCACGTCCGTATGTATTGGCACGAGGGTCTTTCATATCGGTTACGCATTCCAAAAGTTCTTTTTCTATCAATGCGTAAGCCTCTTTTCTCGTATTTTGCTTGGGCAATTCGTCTGTGATAGCCATCGGTGTAGGAATGTTGCCGAAAGCATCCATCAAGTGGTAGAAGTGCAAAGCACGCAAGAAGCGAACTTCCGCACGACGCAACACAGTTTCCGCATCGGTCGCTGCGTCGGTCTGTTCCAAATAGTGATTAGCCACAGATACTCCGTACATCAAACGATAATACAAGAGGTTGATAAAGTCGTTGGAAGCATCCCACTGATTGGTAGTCATACCGAGAATACCGCCGTCGCTCCATCCGCAAATAGCTTCGTCTGTCGGCAATTCGTTGGAGTTCCACAATACACGGATGAAACCGCTGGACCCTTCGTCTTTTCCTTCCAAGTCGGGCATACCCGCAGGTGCTTGGCGACCTGTCAAACCTAAATTGGCATATACTTTATTGAAAGTCGCATCCGCTTGGAATGTCGTATTGGTCTTGGGGTCTATCTCCGGATTAACGTCCAAGTCGCCCACACATGCAGTCAATGACATCATCGCCATCACACTCACGGGCAATAAGGTTTTGAAATATCTTAGTTTCATTGTTCTAATTCATTAAAGTGTTAGAAATTGAGGTTCACACCAAACAACACACTCGTAGGACGAGGATAGATGTTGTTGTCTATACCGCTATTGATTTCCGGGTCCAAACCTTTGTACTTCGTGATGGTAAATACATTTTGTACCGTACCGAATACGCGACCGCTGATGTTCTCTCCGAGAAGTCTCGGGAAAGAATAACCAACGGTGATATTGTCGCACTTCAGGAAAGAGGCGTTTTGTACGAAGTAGTCGCTTTGGAAAGTCGCTTTCGTCACAGTATTCGGGAAATTCGGTTCCAAAGCCATAAGTACTTTGTTGGTCAAGAAGCCTTGAGGAGAGAAAGTGTTCACCAAATCGCTGTTGGCAGATTGCACATTGTTGTACACATAGTTGTTGAGACTCGCACGGAGTGTGAAGTTGAAGTCCCAAGCTTTGTAAATCACTTTTGAAGACAAGCCCATCAACACATCTGCAGCCGGTTTTTTGTAGAAATATCGGTCTGCATCCGTCAAGATGCCATCGCCATTACGGTCTACGTACGCATCCTGAATAGGCTGTCCGTCTTTATCGTACACTTGTTGATAAACGTAGAACGAGTTCATCGGATGTCCTACGGCTTGCGCTTGAATAGTAGTTCCTGTTCCTCCGCTGATACCGCCAGTAGGTACATAGTAACCATCTCCGTTACCATCGATAAGTTTTGTAATCTTGTTGGTGTTGTAAGTCAAGTTCCAATTCAAGTCCCAAGTAAGGTTGTTGCTTACGATAGGTTTCGCGTTGATGGCAATTTCGATACCCTTGTTTTCCAAAGAACCGATATTCTTGAAAAGCATCGTACCGAAGTTGGTAGCCGCCGGAATATACACTTTGTTCAAGAGGTCTTCCGTCTTACGATAGTAAACATCTGCTACGAGGTTGATGCGATTGTCGAACAAACCCAAGTCCAAACCTACGTTATAAGTTGCTGTCTTTTCCCATTTCAATTTCTTGTTGTAAGTAGAAGGAGAAGAAGTACTGCCATCGCCCACTATCGGATAGTAAGCACCTTCCACGTTGCTGTAATACTTCGCGATGTATTCGTAAAAAGCATCGTTCAAACCTTGCTGACCTGTGAGACCATATCCCAAACGCAACTTAAGGTCTGAAATTTCCTTGATGTTTTTCAAGAAAGACTCCTCATTGGCTTTCCAAGCAAATGCAAACGAGGGGAACGTACCCCAACGGTTGTCTTTATGAAAACGTGAAGAACCGTCGCGACGTACCGTAGCCGTAAAGAGGAAACGTTCTGCTAATGTCAAGTTCGCACGTCCGAAGAAAGAAACCAGGTAACTTTCGTTTTTCCAATCATCCGATACAGGTTGGTATTGTTCTCCGGGTTTTGTCAATGCCGTACTCTGATAGTAGCCGGTATATTCTTTTCTGCCTTCGTTGTAGAAGTGTTGCCATTCGTAACCTGCCATCACATCATAGCGCAGGTTGGTATGTTCTTTCATGTATTGGAAATAGGTACTGAAAGAGAGATTGCGCTTGTCTTTTTCAGTAAAACCATAACTGCCGTAGTAGTTGTTGGTAAACGAAGTCGGTGCTATATTGGTCGTTTGTTTACCGGTAGAAAGGTCCATACCTCCGTTCATATGCCAACGCAATTCGGGCAAGAAGTGGAATTTATAATCGAGTTCCAAATTACCTACCAACGATTTTGCTGTAGATGTATCGTCTTTCAAGTTCAGAAGAGAAACAGGATTGGCAGATGCCAAACTTTGCGGATACAAGAGCCAGGTCTTATCTACTTTTTCCAAAATTTCATTCGCACCCCGCCATTGGAAATAGCCACCGAAGCTCTTTTGGTAAGCTGCATCATCCACATAAACAGATTGTGTGGGGTCGAAGCTGACAGCCGCACCTACTGCGCCGCCATCCGCAAACACATTCTTTGCCAACATGGCTTTGAGGTTGGCATTCACTTTCAAGTGGTCTTCAAAGAAAGAAGGTGCCACATTCACAGATGCCGTATAACGTTGGAAGTTGCTGGTCTTCAACACACCGCTTTGATTGGTGTATCCTACAGTAGCACGATAAGGAATGTTTTTGAAGCCACCGGTCAATGTCAGGTTATGGTCTGTATTGAAAGCCGTACGATAAATTTCTTTTTGCCAGTCGGTATTTGCCGTACCCAACGTACGATAAGCATCGCTGTTTTCACCATACATTTTTGTAATGAAAGCACGGTATTCATCACCGTTCATCACATCGAGATGTTTCGTCAGGAAACTTACGCCTGCATTACCATTGTAAGTTACACGCGGACGAGAGTCGGCATCGCCTTTTTTCGTAGTGATGATGATGACACCGTTCGAAGCACGTGAACCGTAAATAGCCGTTGCCGAAGCATCTTTCAATACGGTAAAGCTTTCGATGTCTGCAGGGTTCACGATAGAAAGAGGGTTGGAAAGTCCTTGCACGCCCGTATTGTCCATTGCCAAACCGTCGATGACGATAAGCGGGTCGTTGGAAGCACTCAAAGAAGAGCCGCCACGCACACGGATTTGTGCACCACCACCCGGTGTACCACCGTCCGAGATGACACTCACACCGGCAATTTTACCTGCCATCATGTCTTGCGCATTGGTTACGAGACCGCGATTCATTTTGTCGGGCTTGATAGCCGTCACCGAACCGGTCATGTCTGTTTTCTTCACCGAACCGTAACCGATGACTACCACGTCTTGCAACATTTGCGCATCTTCCTCAAGTTCGATGTTGAGGATGGGTGCTGCCGCTACTTCTTTAGATTGATAACCGATATAAGAAATCACCAAGATACTTCCACGGGGTACTACCAAAGTAAAATCTCCGTCTACTCCGGTAATCGTTCCGTTGGTTGTTCCTTTTACGAGGACGTTAGCCCCGATAATGGGTCCCATCTTGCCATTCACACGTCTTTTGGGCGGTCCGATGGATTATACTCCGGGTATTTTCGAAATGGACATGACCAAGATGA
>JBGXXU010000045.1:0-5382 GCA_041814865.1 Phocaeicola sp.
ACGCTGTTGTCATCGCGATAGCAACATGTTCTTATCGCGATAGCAACATGATGCTATCAAGTTGCGTACATGTTGTTATCAAATTGGCAACATGTACGCAATTTGAAGGGACGAGTTTATGAGTTGACAAGGTACGAGGAGAAGATGCATATTTATGCAAGTAAGGCTGAAGCAAAGACAAAGCACCGGCACCCCGAAAGCTTCGGTATGAAGTTTCGTTTTGCACGTTTTCTTCCGAGCGGCATATACAACACTCGCTTTTCTACGTATCTTTGCATTGTCAAAAAGAATACATTCATGAAAAAAGAAAAGATAATACTGACGGGCGACCGCCCCACCGGTAAATTGCATATAGGTCACTACGTAGGCTCGTTGCGCCGGAGAGTGGAATTGCAAAACTCCGGCGAGTTCGACAAGATTTTCGTCTTCGAAGCAGACGGACAAGCCCTGACCGATAACGCGGAAAACCCCGAGAAGATACGACAAAACGTGATAGAAGTAGCCTTAGACTACTTGGCAGCAGGCTTAGACCCATCGAAGTCCACCATATTCATACAAAGTATGGTACCCGAGTTGTACGAACTGGCTTTCTACTTCATGGACCTCGTCAGCGTATCGCGTTTGCAACGCAATCCTACGGTAAAAACGGAAATACAAATGCGCAATTTCGAGAGCAGTGTTCCCGTAGGCTTCTTCACCTATCCCATCAGTCAAGCCGCAGACATCGCCGCGTTCAAAGCCACCACAGTACCCGTAGGCGAAGACCAAGAACCTATGATAGAACAGGCACGCGAACTGGTGCGTCGCTTCAATCATATCTACGGCGAAACGTTGGTAGAACCCGAAATACTCCTCCCCGACAATGCAGCATGTATGCGTCTGCCCGGTACGGACGGAAAAGCCAAAATGAGCAAATCGCTCGGCAACTGCATCTATCTTGCAGACAGCGCAGACGAACTGGAGAAGAAAGTAAAGAGTATGTACACAGACCCGGGACACCTCCGCGTAAGCGACCCCGGAAAGATAGAAGGCAATACCGTCTTCACGTATCTCGATGCTTTCTGTCGCCCCGAACACTTCGACCGCTACTTGCCCGAATATCCTTCGCTCGACGAGTTGAAAGCGCACTATCAGCGTGGCGGTTTGGGCGATATGAAAGTGAAAAAGTTCCTTGCAGCCGTGATGCAGGAAGAATTCACCCCTATTCGCGACCGTCGTCGTGAATTTGCAAGAGATATTCCTGCCGTGTACGAAATGCTCCGCAAAGGCAGCGAAGCCGCACGCGAAGCCGCAGCACAAACCATGTCCGAAGTACGCGCCGCGATGCGCATCAACTATTTCGACGATGCGGAACTCATCGCAGAACAGAGCCGTCGTTTGGCAGAAGAATACGGTTTTTGACCGCACAATAAATCTATCTCTCGACAAGTCTTCGAAGTCCTCTCCGCGCTTCGAAGACTTTTTATTTAGTCCCTACTTTTACGCTTCCCCCGAAGAAAGCTGTACTTTTGTCGATAAAAACAAGGAAAAACCTTTATGGCTACCACCAACGAGATGACCGAAGGACGCTCATTGCCACTCCTTTTCAAATTTGCTTTACCCTTATTGCTGGGCAATCTCTTGCAACAAACCTATTCGCTCGTGGACGCTGCCATCGTGGGACAGTTTCTCGGTATCAATGCGCTCGCATCCATCGGTGCAAGTAGTTCGGTGGTATTTCTCATCTTCGGATTTTGCAATGGCTGTTGCAGTGGTTTCGCCATTCCTGTGGCACAAAAATTCGGTGCCAAAGACTACGACGCACTCAGACGCTACGTACAAGTAAGTTTACGACTCGCACTTGTTTTGTCCGTACTCCTTGCCGTTATCACGTGTTGGCTTTGTGCCGATATTCTGCGATGGATTAGCACGCCCACACTTATCTTTGAAAACGCTTATTGGTATCTTTTCATCGGTTTTGCAGGTATTCCCTTTACCTTTTACTACAATCTGTTGTCGAGTATCATGCGCGCATTGGGCGACAGTCAGACACCTTTTTGGTTTCTGTTGTTCTCCACAGTGCTCAACATCATACTCGATTTGTTTGCCATACTCGTCTTGGGATGGGGCGTTCCCGGAGCTGCTTTGGCAACACTGGCTTCGCAAGCCGTTTCCGCCATTCTGTGTTACCTCTATATGACGAGGAAGTTCGAGATATTGCGCACACAGAGCAATGAAACCCGTTACGACACACGCATCGCACGCACACTGTTGAGTATAGGTATTCCTATGGGATTGCAGTTTTCCATAACGGCTATCGGCAGCATCATGTTGCAAAGTGCCAACAACGCTTTGGGAACAAGTTGTGTTGCCGCCTTTACGGCTGCCATTCGTATCAAGATGTTCTTCCTTTGCGTATACGAAAGTCTGGGTATCGCCATTGCCACTTTCGTAGGACAGAATTACGGAGCAGGAAAACCGAAACGTATTCTCGAAGGTTTGAAAACATCCATCGGCATGATGGTGGTTTACTCCGTCGCCATAGGTATTCTCCTTTACTTCACCACCGAGAAGATGGTGACGCTTTTCGTAGACCCATCGGAAACGGACGTAATCGCCAAGGCAAGTCTCTTCATGCATGTGGCAGCTTTACTCTTTCCTTTAGTGGGATTGCTTTGTTTGCTTCGCTACACGATACAAGGCATGGGGTATACCAACTTGGCACTGTTCTCCGGAGTAGCAGAAATGATAGCGCGTACGGCAGTCAGTCTATGGGCAGTACCTGCATGGGGATTTATCGCCGTATGTTTCGGCGACTCCATAGCATGGCTTGCCGCAGATATTTTTCTCGTTCCTGCTTTCTTTTATGTATATAAAAAGGTGAGTGGGAAACTCACCTTATCTTCATCTTCTTTCAACACTTGAACTTCCAAACCCGACTGCCATATGCAGGAATGTACATCTCGGCAGGATGCACATCGGTAAAAGAAAGTATTGTCTCTTCGCCCGTCAATAAGTCGGTGGCTTGACATGCAACGCAAGGAGCCATGCCAAGATACTCGAATGCGTGCAACGGAACATTCACACGGATATGCGCCGATGTTTCTGCAAAATTGACTGCCACAAAAACGACTTCATCTTCGTACTTCCGCAAGAAAGCATACTGACGATGGTCGTTCATTTGCCAACTTCCTTGATTGGCATACATCAAATCGAAGAACAGACCTTCGGACAAGGCACGCTCATGCCGACAAAGATGCAACACCTTACGATAATAGTTTTTCAAGCGGCGTTCTTCTTCCGTCAAACGTTCTTCGTCGAACTTTCCCTTGTTGTACCAACGAAATAGCGTATTCGGATTCCAATAGTCAAAGATGGTAGTGCGTCCGTCGCGTCCGCTGAACCCCTCTTCATCCATACCGCGTTCGCCCAATTCTTGTCCGAAATAAATCATCAACGGATTGCCCGACAAACACGCCGAAACGACTAATGCCGGCAAAGCACGTTCGGCACAGCCGGCAAAGAAGTCCGAAGCAATACGTTGTTCGTCGTGATTTTCGAGAAAGTAAAGCATGTGCCCCCTGATATCGTCCACTGCTTGCCAAGCTTGCGTGATGGCACTCGCCGATGTATAACCGCTTATCACTCCGCGCAAAGTATCGTACAGTCCCACCTTGTCATACAAATAGTCGAAACCTCCGTGCGCAATATAATGCCGATAAAGATGCGGATTGTAGACTTCGGCTATAAAGACGATGTGCGGATGTTTGTTTTTAACTTCTCCGATAACCCAATGCCAAAACTCACACGGAACCATCTCTGCCATATCACAGCGAAAAGCATCCACGCCTTTGCTTGCCCAAAACAAAAGAATGTCGCGCATTTTGTACCAAGTGTCGGGTATGGGAGAAAAGTGTGTTTGCCCACTTGCATAGTCTGTCCCGTAATTGAGTTTCACGGTTTCGTACCAGTCGTTGCGGCAAGGCGAAGCATCGAAGCGGTCGTTTCCTGTGGCACGAGCAGGATATTCGATATAGCGACCTTGCGCAGCATCGTACAAGTCCAATTCTCCTCCCAGCGTCGTATCGGGAATGTAATAGAAATTGTTGCCGGGCGAAAAAGCTTTCGTTTTATCATCGTACTCTCCCAAATCCGAAACTCCATCGGGTTTGGCAAGCGAACGATATTGGCGTGCCACATGATTGGGCACAAAGTCGATGACCATTTTCAAGCCTGCACGGTGCGTACGTGCCACCAACAGTTCGAACTCACGCATACGATTGTTCACATCCACAGACAAATCGGGGTCGACATCGTAATAGTCTTTGATGGCATAAGGCGAACCCGCACGTCCTTTCACCACCGCAGGATGGTCTTTCGGAATACCGTAAACGGTATAGTCCGTTTGCGTGGCATGCGCTATAATACCCGTGTACCAGACATGTGTCGCTCCCAAGTCTTTGATGGCGGAAAGAGCTTTCCCGCTGATGGATTTCATTTTGCCGCAACCGTTTTGTTCGATGCTGCCATCGGGATGATTGACATACACGTCATTGGCAAACAAGCGTGTGAATATCTGGTAAATAATGATTTTCATAGAGTCTTTTTGCAAACGTTTGAAATTGAAAAAGCACAAAGCCGGAACACTGTTCCTTCTTTGTGCTTTTCTATGTGTATCGGTTTTATTATGTTTTTACAAAGAATGTGCTTCTACTTCGGGAGCAATCTTCTTTATCATGCCTTGCAATGCCGTACCGGGACCACACTCGGTAAAGTCTTTGGCACCGTCTGCCACCATGTGTTGTACGCTTTCCGTCCAACGTACGGAAGCAGTAAGCTGTGCCACAAGATTGGCTTTGATTTCGTCGGGGCAAGTATGCGGTTTCGCATCCACGTTTTGATAAACGGGGCATTTGGGCTGATGTATTTCCGTTGCTTGGATAGCCGCTTCGAGTTCTTCTTTAGCAGGAGCCATGAGCGGAGAGTGAAAAGCACCGCCTACTTTGAGAGGCAAAGCACGTTTTGCACCTGCTTCTTTCATCAATTCGCAAGCCTTGTTTACGCCTTCTACCGAACCGGAAATCACGATTTGTCCGGGATTGTTCAGGTTGGCAGCCACACATACATCGCCTTCAGCCGTAACCTTTGCGCAGAGTTCCACCACCTTTTCATCGTCCAGTCCGAGAATGGCAGCCATCGTACCGGGTACTGCTTCGCAAGCCTTTTGCATAGCCATGGCACGCGCATATACCAATCGGAGACCGTCTTCGAAACTCAATGCGCCGGCAGCCACCAATGCCGAAAACTCCCCTAAGGAGTGTCCTGCCACCATATCGGGACGAAACGCATCGCCCATAGCCAAAGCAGAAATCACGGAGTGGAGGAAAACAGCCGGTTGCGACA